>JAFGSH010000072.1 GCA_016934695.1 Deltaproteobacteria bacterium | reverse complement strand
GGCGTGTCCGGTCTCGATGCTCCGCCAGGCGATCCCGCCCGATGCCTCCGCCGTCCCGAAGGGATACGCGGCGATGAGGATCGCCCACGGTATGACCCAGTGGGTTAATCCTCGTATGAAGTCTCCGATCCTCATGGTCCGCCTTAGATCTTGAAGTTCTCTTCGAGCGTTGCGTGCAGATCGTTCAGTCCGTCGATCAGCTCCTGCGGCGCGTTCTTCCCGGAGGCCGATTCGATGAGACGCCGCACCTCGGTCCGGATTCCAAGGACTTTTTTGTTCAGGCTGTCCGTCATGCCGGTCAGGCCGTCGGCAAGCGGCGTTATCTGGTCTTTTTCACGGAACGTGACCTTCCTGGTGAGATCCCCTTTCCCTATCTCCTGCACCTCCTTTTCCAGGCGGAACAGCGGGCCCCCGATCTTGTGGGAGACAAAGAGGATAACGGCCGCCGTGGCCAGTGTTACCAGGAAAAGCGTGATGAAGCCCGTCGTCACGACATTGGGAAGGATGGCCGTCCAGGTGTTTTGCAGGGTCAGGTGCGAGTTGTTGAAAGAGGATGTCAGGGTGTCCCTGCTCGTGAAGAGGAGCAGAGACGAGGATATGACCGCTCCGACCAGTACGATGAGGCAGAACTTCAGGATGAATGCAATCTGGAAGTCTTTCTTGACGAAATAGTTTCTCCTCTTGTACGTGGACATGTCTCCTCTCCTTCCGACTTCCTGCCGTCTGGGCCCCTTCGCAATGACGGCATTAACCCGTTGCACGGTGTCATTTCGACTGTCCCCTGCTGTCATTTCGACCAAAGGGAGAAATCTTAAAAGATTTCCCCCTGAAGGGGACTATCGCTCATCGCTGACGCGGCGCTGCTTCGCGTATTCCCCTGCCTTCCGTTCAGGAGAACGCGGGATGCGGCACAGTGATATAATCGGCAGAATCAGGCAGAAGTTTACCTTTTTTCATGAGTGCGTGGTGTCGCACCCGCGGGATTGCATTCGTGATGGGAGGGTATGAGACAAAAAAAAGAGGCGCGAGTAATCGCGCCCCTTTTCGATTTCTGGAGCCGATGAGCGGATTTGAACCGCTGACCTGCTGATTACGAATCAGCTGCTCTACCGGCTGAGCTACATCGGCCTTTGCTCCGTATGATTCGGAAGGTGCCTTTCTATCGTAACCCTCTTCTATTGTCAAGAGATTAGCTGATCTTCCCTCCCCGTCTGTGCGCTTCTTGAGTGCGGCGGCGCCCGTCCGGGCACGATTTCCCGGCTTCCTGTCTCTTACCCGTACCTTTACCTTGACTTTCATCCCTGTTTTGGTAGTATCTTCGCGGTTTAAGGATGAGAATCAAGATGTGAATCCGAGCGATAGGGGTTGCCTTGACGATGGAGCCGCAGGGGCAGAGATACAGAAGCTGGGTGGAGATCGATCTGGACAGCTTCAGACGGAACTGGACGGAGATCAGCCGGATGGCGGGTCCCGGCGTCAAGGTCCTCCAGGTGGTGAAGGCGGACGCGTACGGCCACGGGGCGATCGAGATATCGCGGGCCGCCGTGAAGAACGGCGTGTACGCCCTGGGGGTGGCCAACGCCGACGAGGGGGTGCAGCTCCGGGTCGGCGGTATCGAGGCCCCCGTCATTATCCTGAGTCCTTCCACGGCGGCCGAAATCGACGAGATCGTCAAGTACCACCTGGTCCCCTCCGTTTCGGATATCCACTTCGCCGTCGAGCTGAGCGGGAGGCTGGTTGAAAAAGGGGAGCGTCTTCCCGTCCATATCGAGGTCGATACGGGGATGGGGAGGGGAGGGGCCATCTGCGGCGACGCCATCGCCATGGTGAAGGACGTTATCGACCTTCCCAACATAGAGGTGGAGGGGATATTTACCCACCTCTCCGTGAGCGAGGCGCGGGACGACGCGTACAATGTTCTCCAGTGGGAGCGCTTCGACGAGATCCTGAAGGGCCTGGAGAAGGAGGGAATTGTTATCCCCCTGCGGCACATCTCCAACAGCGGCGGCGTCCTCGATTTTCCCGCCTTCAACCTGGACATGGTGCGTCCCGGGATCATGACGTACGGGGTCTATCCCGGCCCGGGATTGGAAGAGAAGGCGAAGCTCGCGCCGGTGATGGCCTTCAAGACGACCGTCGTGATCCTCAAGGATTTTCCGGCGGGGTCCAGCATCGGGTACGGGAGGACCTACGTTACCGAACGCCCTTCACGGATAGCGACGATACCCGTCGGGTACGGAGACGGCTACGGCGTTATCATGTCGAACCGGGGAGAGGCGCTGATCCGCGGGAAGCGGGCGCCCATCGTGGGGCGGATCTCCATGGACATGTGCACGGTGGATGTGACCGATATCCCCGGCTGCGGGATCGGCGACGAGGTCGTCCTGATGGGGCGGCAGGGGGACGAGTACATATCCGCCGCCGAGATCGCCGAAAAGGCCGGGACGATCAGCTACGAGATCCTGTGCGCCCTGGGCAAGAGGGCGCCGCGCGTCTTCGTCGACAAGGGGAAGCCGGATGCGGTCGAGCCGAAACTGCGGAGGATATTCATTCCGGGGGAAGAGAAGTCGATCGCCCGGATCGACGGCATGATACGCGGCTGTCTCCAGGCGCGGACCGCCGATCCTGAATTCGCGGACGCGATCTACTACGAGATGTTCGAGACCCTCTTCGGGCGGGAAAACCGCCAGCTGGAATTGAGGATGGGGTTCAGATATGATATCAGAATAGGCGAATTCCCCCGGGGAGAGGGAGGCCCCGACGATCCCGGCGCCGATTATTTCAGGGTCACGACCCACATCGAGTACGTAAAGACGCTCAGGGACACCCTCTTCATCATCGGGTGCGCCCGGAACAACGAGCAACTCTCGGCCCTCTTCGAAGAGGAAAAGTGCGAATACCGCTGGCTCCTGAACGGGGCTGACGGCCCCTTCGAGGAGGGCGATTTCAGGGTGGCCCGCGTCGCGATCGACGGCGTCGACGTGCCGGTCAAGCGCGCGAAGAACACGGAGAGGGGCTACGAGGTCCTGTGCGGGGGGGATGAGATCGAGGGATTCCTGAACCGCCAGGTCAGGATGGCAATCGAGATAGAAACGAAGAAAGACCGGAAGAACAGGATGTTCCCCGTCTACCTGGCGTACCCCACCCGGGGGCTCGAGATCTCGTTCCACTACGAGGGAACGGGATTGAAGAACGTGAGAGAGGTGAGCTTCTTCGCGGGGCGGCGCCCCTATCCGGAGGTGCGGATCGACGAGGGACGGTCGATAGAACTGAGGATCGATGACGACGAATGGGTCTTCCCGAACAGCGGCGTGACCTTTGTCTGGGACCTGTAACGGCGGCTGATCAAGGAAGCGAGACCTGATGAACACAGTGCGCGTGGGGATCATACTGGGTGGGATGTCTTCCGAGAAGGAGGTCTCGCTCAACAGCGGGAGGAACGTGTACGACAACCTGGACCGGGAGCGGTACGAGCCCGTTCCGATCTTCATGGACGGAGAAGGGAGATTGTGGATTATCCCCTGGCAGCTCGTGTCACAGAACACGACCGCCGATATCGCCGATCATCTCGCAAAAGAGGCCCGGCGGATACCGTACGAGGAGCTGCGGGACGAGATCGACTTTGCCTTCATCTCCCTCCACGGGAAGTACGGCGACGACGGGTGCATCCAGGGGCTCCTGGAGATCCTGGGAATCCCGTACACCGGTCCCGGCGTCCTGGCCTCCGCCCTGGGGATGGACAAGGACGTCCAGCAGAAGATCCTGAAGGCGGCGGGGATCGATGTCCCCGAGAGCATGACGGTCGGGGAGGAAGAGTGGTTGCGGGACCGGGAGGCTGCGGTGAAACGGATAACGGACACCTTCGCCGTCCCCTTCGTCGTCAAACCGATCAGGGAGGGGTCGAGCATGGGGGTGACCATCGTGCGGGACCCGAAGATGCTGGAGGAGGCGATGGCCGCGGCCTTCGCGTGGGACCGGACCGCCATGATCGAGGAATACCTCGAGGGGACCGAGTTTTCGTGCATCGTCCTGGAGCGGGAGGACGGTCCCGGGATCCTCGGGGTGACCGAGATACACCCGCAGAGCGATTTCTACTCGTACGACGACAAGTACATGCCGGGGCGGTGCAGCAAATTCACGCCCCCCCGGAATATCCCCGCCGACGTGGTGGACCGGATCAGGGAGCGGGTCGTCGATGCCTTCAGGACTCTGGGCTTCAGGTCGTACGGCCGTATCGACGGCTTTGTCCTGGCCGGCGGGCGGGTCCTGATCACCGATCCCAATTCATCGTCGGGTATGGCGCCGTCGTCCTTCTTCTTCGAGCAGGCAGCGGAGGCCGGGATGCTCCCTCCCATGATCCTGTCCGAGCTGATAGATATCTCGCTCAGGGTCCACGGGGAGAAAAGGGGCCCGCTGCAGTAAGGCGGGAGAAGAGCGCGCCGCGAGAGGAAGCGGGTGAGAAGGGGAAGAATATTTCTTTTTGTAATGGAGTGAAAACGGTTGTGGAGAAAGCGAAATCAGGAAAACTGAGGGTCGGGGTGATCATGGGAGGGATCTCTTCCGAAAAGGAGGTATCTCTCGAGAGCGGGAGGAACATCTTCAGCAAAATGAACCGCAAAGAGTACGACCCTGTCCCCGTCTTCATGGACAGCCGGGGGCTGCTCTGGGAGATCCCCATCAGGCTCCTGATGCGCAACTCCACGCGGGACATCGAGACGGACCTGCAGAAGGATGCCAGGCGGATTCACTATGAGGATCTGAATGAGGCGGTGGACTTCGTCTACATCGGCCTCCACGGCAAGTACGGGGAGGACGGCTGCCTGCAGGGTGTGCTGGAGCTCCTGAAGATCCCCTATACCGGTTCCGGGGTGCTGGGATCGGCGCTCGGTGTCGACAAGTATGCCTCCCGGAAGGTCCTCGCCATGAGCGGACTGGATGTCCCGCGGACGAGAGCGGTCTCCGTAAAGGAATGGGAGAAGAGCGGTGCGGAGGTCCTCGCCGCGATCGAGAAGGAGATCGGCTTCCCCTGCGTGGTGAAGCCGACCCGTGAGGGATGCAGCACGACGGTGAAGAAAGTCGTCTCCGCGGAGGGGATCGAGAGCGCCCTCCGGGCCGCCTTCGAGTGGGACGCCGTGGCCCTGGTCGAGGAATTCCTCACCGGGACGGAGGTCACCTGCGGCGTGATCGGGAACGAAGACCCCGCCGCCCTTACCCCCTCCGAGACGATACCGACGCAGGGAATCCTTTCGCTGGAGGATAAATTCCTGTATGGTCAGGGGGAGAACAAGACCCCCGCGCGGCTGCCGGAGGATGTCCTGGAGAGGATACGGGACGCAGCCGTCAAAACCTTCATGGCCCTGGGGCTGAAGGTGTACGCGCGGATCGACATGTTCGTCCCCGGCGACGGTCGGGTGGTGGTCCTGGAAGCGAACAGCCTCCCGGGGATGACCCCCTCCACCGTCCTCTTTCACCAGGCGGCGGCCGCGGGGATGACGCAGGCCGAGCTGATCAGCAGGATCATCCGGCTGTCGCTCGAAGCGCACGCGGGCAAGAGAGGCCCGCTGTAGGCAGGATGCGTATGAACAGGATTTCCGCGGCGGTTGACAGATTCGGGAGGGCCATCCTTGAGAATATCGAGGAGATGGGGAAGATCCTCATCCTCTTCCTCTCCGTCCTGGTGTGGATGGTGCGCCCCCCCCTGAAGCTGCGCCTGATCTTCAAACAGATGGAGTTCGTCGGGGTCAAGTCCATCTTCGTGGTCGTTCTCACCGGCACCTTCACCGGGATGGTCATGGCTCTCCAGGGGTATTACGGATTCCGGATGTTCAACGCGGAGAGCCTCGTCGGTTCCACCGTCGCCCTGGGGATGACCAGGGAACTGGGGCCGGTGCTCACCGCGCTGATGGTGACCGCCCGTGCGGGTTCCGCCATGGCGGCCGAGCTGGGCACGATGCGCGTGACCGAGCAGATAGACGCCCTGTACGTGATGGCGGCGAACCCCGTCAAACACCTCATCGTCCCGCGGATCATCGCAGGGGTGGTCATGCTTCCCGCCCTCACCATCGTCTCCGACTTTATGGGGATCCTGGGGGGATACTTCGTGGGGGTGCCGATCCTGAATATCAACGAGGGGGCCTTCGTAAAGAATATTACCAGGATGGTCGATCTTGGCGATATTTACAACGGTCTGATCAAGGCGGCGGTCTTCGGACTGATCCTGTCCCTGATCGGCTGTTACAAGGGATTCAACACGACGGGGGGCGCCGAAGGCGTGGGGAAGGCCACCACGGAGGCGGTGGTCCTCGCGTCGGTGTCGATCCTGATAAGCGACTATTTCCTGACGGCGATCATGTTTTGAGGAGGGGCTCCCGGGGAGCGATATGATCAAACTGGTGGATGTCCATAAGTCGTTCGGGCGGCAGAAGGTCCTCGACGGCATCAACCTCGATATCGAGGACAGGAAGACCACCGTCATCATCGGCGGGAGCGGCGGGGGGAAGTCCGTCCTCCTCAAGCATATCATCGGACTCCTGCGGCCCGACAGCGGTCGGGTGCTCGTCGATGATGTGGATATCTCCTCGCTGAACGATCGGAAACTGAACGAGATACGCAAAAAGTTCGGGATGCTCTTCCAGGAGGCGGCGCTCTTCGATTCGATGAACGTCCTGGAGAACGTCGCCTTCCCGCTCAGGGAGCATACCAGGAAGAAGGATGACGAGATCCGGCGGATCGTGGCCGAGCGTCTCAAGGCGGTCGGTCTCCCCGGCGTCGAGGAGAAGATGCCCTCCGAGCTGAGCGGGGGCATGCGCAAACGGGTGGGCCTCGCCAGGGCGATCGCCATGCACCCCGAGATCGTCCTCTTCGACGAGCCCACCACCGGCCTGGATCCCGTGATGACGGAGGCGATCAACGAGCTCATCATCGAGACGCAGAAGAATTTCGACCTGACCTGCGTGGTCATCAGTCACGATGTCCAGTCGATCTTTACGGTGGGGCACCGGATCGCCATGCTCTATGAGGGGAAGATCGTCGAATACGGGACTTCCGAGGAGATACGGGAATCGTCCAATCCCGTCCTCAGGCAGTTTCTGTCCGGAAGCCTCGAAGGTCCGATCAGTGTGGTATAGAGGGGCCGGCTGCGTGGTGAAGAACCGGGCCCCGGCGACTAAGAAATGGAGAGAACGATGTCTTCAATCAGCACCGAAGCAAAGGTGGGCCTGTTCGTCCTGGCGGCATTGATCCTGCTGGGGTACATGTCATTCAGGGTCGGCGAGCAGGGGTTCGGCCTCAAGAAGGGCTATCCCGTGCAGGTGATGTTCGATAACGCGACGGGCCTCGAGAAGGACGCCTCCGTGCAGATAGCGGGTGTGGAGGTCGGACGGGTCGAGGATATCGCCCTCAAGGACGGCAAGGCCCTGGTCACCCTGCGGATCATCCCCGATGTGAAGCTGGAGAAGGACGCCCAGGCCAAGATCAAGGCGTACGGCATCCTGGGCGACAAGTATGTCGACATCGTCCCCGGGACGCCGGGAGAGGAGTATATCCGGTCCGGCGGGGATATCGTCAGGGTGCAGCAGCAGGCCGATATCGACAAACTGCTCAGCGAGCTCGGTACCATTGCCGGGGATGTGATGGAGGTGACGGGCTCCCTGAAAAATGCCGTGGGGGGCGCGGAAGGCGAGGAAAATATCAGGGCGATCATCGAGAACACCCGGGCCATCACGGAGGACCTCAGCAGGATCGTGCGGCAGAACGACGAGAAACTCAACCTGATGGTCGACAACCTCAGCGAGGCGTCGTCGGAGATGCGCAGGGCCTTTGCGACGCTGAACAGTATCGTGGAGAAGATCGACACCGGGGAGGGGACCATCGGCCAGCTGGTCGAGAACAGGGAGGCCTTCGACAACCTCAACCAGACGCTTGCCTCGCTTCGGGATATCACGGATAAGATCAACCGGGGGGAGGGTTCCATCGGGAAGCTGATCCACGACGAGGACACCGTCGACAACCTGAACGCGAGCCTGAAGAGCGTGGGGAAGAGCATGGAGGGGATCGACCGGTACGTGTCGAAGTCCGAGCAGTTCAGGACCTTTCTCGGCTATCGGGGTGAGTACCTCTTCGACAGCGGCGACGGGAAGAGCTACCTCGACCTGACAATACGGCCGAAAGAGGATTATTTCTATGTCCTCGGGTTCGTCGCCGATCCCCGGGGCGAGCGGACGGTGACCGATACGACGACGGGAGGGGTAACCACGCGGACCGAGACGTGGGAGAAGGACGAGCTCCTCTTCACCGCGCAGATCGGCAAGCGGTTCAAGGATATCGCCCTCCGGGGGGGCATCTTCGAATCGACGGGGGGCGTGGGGATAGACTACTTCGCCCTGGACGACCGGCTGCAGCTCACCTTCGAGGCCTTTGACTTCGACGCCGACCGGAACGCCCACCTCAAGACATACGCCGAGTACCGGCTCCTGAAGCATATCTACCTGTCGGCCGGGTGGGACGACTTTATCAGCAACGAGGGGGGAGAATCCCCCTTCATCGGACTGGCGATCAGGTTCGAGGACGAGGACCTCAAGTACCTCCTCGGCAGCGTTCCGATCCCCCAATAGGTGGTGGCTGATAAGCTGGTAAGCCAATAGCCAACAGCTAATGGCTGATGAGCTGATCCGGCATCTTGACATATGCCGGTTTATGTATATATTACAGCCGAAACCGTTGCGGGGTGTGGTTGAACGATGTATTTCAGTCCGCCGGAGATATCCCTCGTGGGGAAGGCCTTCCGGTACGCCGGGGAGATGGCCGAAGACTACTTCCGTCTGGGCAGGAGCGGACTGAAGGCCCACCGGTACGAGGTGAAGACCCTCGCCCATCTCAGCGATCACGAGGTGAGCGATACGGCATTCGCCCACCTGTGCCGCTATATGTACCAGAAAGAGGGAAAAGCCGATCATCCGGACAATTTCTATTTCTTCACGATCTGTCTCCAGGATGACCGGATCCTCGACGCGGTGAAGAGGAGCGAGCCCTTCGTCAGGCTGGAGCCTCTCATGCTGTACATTGCCGCCCATGAACTGGTACATGTCGTCCGGTTCGGCAGCAGGGAGATCGACTTCGACGCGCCGCTGGAGGAAAAGATCGCCGAGGAGGAGAAGGTCCATTCGATCACCAGGAGCATGCTCAGGCCGGTGGCGGGAGCGGACATCAACCTCGTGCTCGACTGCTTCAGCAACCGGTATCGCATAGGAGATATCTGTGACGATCGCCCGGCCGGGGCGGATACCCGCGGCGGGCACTGATAAATCGTGTGTCGGAGGTGTTGGTTGTATGCCTATCTATGAGTATCAATGCAGGAAATGCGGCAGGAAATTCGAGGTCTTTCAGGGTATCGCGGACAAAGAGATCACGACCTGCACGTTCTGTGACGGGTCGGTGGATAAACTGATATCCCTCTCTTCCTTTCACCTCAAGGGATCGGGATGGTATGTGACCGATTACGGCGGAAAGAAACCCTCAGCATCCGAGACGCCCAAGGGCGATTCACCTTCATCGCCGGGCGAGACGGCGGCCGCTTCGGATCCCAAGCCTTCTTCCAAACCTTCTTCCGAAAAAGGTGAATAGCTGAACGGTCAGCTTACGTTGAACCATGGCCGGGCATCCCGTCAGGACGGGACCCGGCTTTCTTATGTGGTTTCTCCGCGGTGTTCGTCCCTCAGCAGGTCTTCCACGGTCTTGACGGGGTTGAAGGTGGTGGAGGGAACCGCCACGAAGACCGTGTTCCACCCCGCCATGGAGCCGTTCCACAGTCCCGGGCGCTCCAGGACCTTCAGCGGCTGCCCTTCGTGAGATTTATGTGAGACGATCCAGGTCCGTCCGTCGACATACCGCTCGAGGTCGAATTTTCCGCCCCGGTAGTCCCTGATCCCGCATACCAGGTCGACGGGATTGAACCAGGAAGAGGATTCCCAGATTTCCCGCTGCCCTTTCGAGGTCATGTCGATCTGAGCCTCCTCCACGATCTGAAGGGATCGTGTCTCGTCCCGCTCCTCGACCCAGAAGGGTCCTCCTCCCGGTTCTCCCTCGTTTTTCACCATGCCGCACACGCGCAGGGGACGGTTCATGATATCGAAAAGGAGGGCGGTTTTTTGTTCGGCGGGGAAGGTGTCAAAGGCTGGCGGCACCGTGCGGGAGAGCCTCTCCCGGCAGAAGGCGGCTATCCCGGACAGTTGTTTTTCATCGGGCGCATTGCCTTCGAGAATACGCAGACGGTGGAACACCTCTTCCTGGAGTTTGAGGAGGTAGCCCCCGAGGAGCTTCTTGTACAGGACCGTCTCCGGCTTCAGACGGTCGGGGACGACGTTGTCGATGTTCTTGACGAAGATCGCATCGTCCTCGATGCTGTTCAGATTTTTCAGGAGGGAACCGTGCCCTCCGGGCCTGAACACCAGCCTTCCGCTCTTGTCCCGGAAGGGCCTGCCCTCCGCATCCATCGCGATGGTGTTGGTCGACGGGGACTGAACGGAGAGGGCGATCTCGAATCCCGCGTCGTATAAGGCCTCGTAACGTCCCCGTATATCCGCGAGGTGGTCTTCGACATCCCGCCGGTGTTCTTCGGAGACGGTGACATGCACCCTGCAGATGCGCCGGTTGTCCCGTACGTACAGGGCGGCCTCGACCAAATGTTCCTCGAGAGGGGTCCGGCTGCCCTCCTGGTAGGCGTGAAACTTGATAAGGGCCTTGGGCATGCTCCCGTAGTTCAGTCCCTTCGGGGTGAGGATGTACTCCAGTATGCCGCGGGGGTCTTCGCGCAGGACCCTGCGGATGTCACCGCCGCCGCGCGCGATCGCGCGGGACAGGTCGTCGTAGAAGGCGAACCGGGGGATCCGCCCTGCGAGTGTCGCGGCGTCTTCCGTGGTATTGAAGCCTTCTGTTCCGCACCACGCGAACCACTGCTGGAACATGCGGCTCGCGGCCCCCGAGGCGGGGACGAATTTTGTCGTTCTTCCCTCAGCCGCGGCCCGTTCGTGCTCCGGCAGCAGTGCCTCGCGGCCGGAATCCGGGAGGGCGACGATCCCGTCGCCGATGGAACAGGCCCCGGCCAGGGTAAGGGGGATCGTTTCGCCGCGGAGGAGTTCGAGCTGGGACGACAGATCCTCGACCGTCAATCCCTCGTTTCTGATTCTTTCAAGGTCGCTTTGCGCAAACGGTTTCTCCGGCATACGTGGCTCCCCGGGTGAGTCCTGTGTGATGTGAGAGTGTATAGTATATATGATGAAAGCGAGAAAAACAAACGGGGACGGCATTTCCTGTACTCTTTCGAATAAAAATATGGTAGGGACCATGGAGTGGTCATATCTGATTGGAAAATATCTCTGAAACAACCATGGACAAGAGCCCACAGATCCTGATCGCGGCGGATGACCAGTTCCTTGCCCGGGAAGCGCGGAACGTGCTGAACCTCGGGGGATACACGGTGCCGGCCGTCGTGTCTTCGGGAGAGGACGCCGTCCGGCAGGCGGAAGTGCTGTCTCTCGACCTGGTCCTGATGGACCCCGCCCTGAAAGGGAAGATGAGCGGCGTAGAGGCGGCCGGCCTGATCCGTTTCTTTTTCGATATTCCCGTTGTATACATCATTGCCGACAAGAGCGGGTCCGGACTCGAAGAGGTCGAATGCGCCCACTCGTTCGGTTGTGTCTTCGCACCGTTCAGGGATGCGGAGCTCCGGGCCGCGATGAAGATAGCCCTTTCCCGGCACGAGGTCGAGAAGGGGCTGCGGGAGAGCGAGGAGCGGTACCGCACCATCATCGAAGGGATGGAAGACGGCTACTACGAGGTCGATCTTGCCGGGAGATTTACCTTCTTCAACCGGGGAATCTGCAGGCTTACCGATATCCCGGAGAATGAACTGATGGGGGTGAGCAGTCGCGACTATACCACCCCCGAGACCGCGAAGAAACTGTACGAGACCTTCAACGAGATCTACCGGACGGGCCGATCCGCCGCGGTGGAGGATTATGAGATCGTACGGAAGGACGGCAGCAGAAGGATCATTGAATTCAACGCCTCCCTGATCAAAGACCGGAAGGGTCGGCCCGTCGGGTTCCGCGGTGTCGCCCGCGACGTCACGGAGCGCCGGCTGGTGGAGGCGGCGCTGCGTGAGAGCGAGGAGAAGTACCGCCGCATCCTCGAAGAGATAGAGGACGGGTACTGGGAGATCGACCTTTCCGGGAGATTTACCTTCTTCAACGACGCCCTGCCGAGGATGGCCGGGATCCCGCCTGAGCAGTTGATGGGGATGGGCAACCGCGAATACACCTCCCCCGAGACGGCAAAGAGGATATACGCGATCTTCAACAGGGTCTACCGGACGGGAAAACCGGCGAACATCGTCGATCATGAATTCCTCAGGCCGGACGGCACCAGGGGGACCCACGAGCTGTCCGTCTCGCTGATGAGAGACGAGCAGGGGAAGCCGATCGGGTTCCGCGGCATCTCGAGGGATGTCACGGTCCGCAAGCAGGCGGAGGAAGAGATCAGAACACACCGCGAGCACCTCGCCCTCATCAACCAGATACTCCGCCACGACCTGACGAACGATCTCTTGGTCACCAAGAGCGCCCTTGCCATGTACGCGCGGTCTCCCGAAGGAGACCACCTGGAAGAGGCGTCAGGGCGCGTCAAAAAGAGCCTGAACCTCATCAACCGGATGCGGGAGCTTGAATCGTTCATGTCTTCCCACCGGGAGCTCAAGGCCTATCCGATACGCAACGTCATCGACGAGGTCGCCGGGAACTATCCTTCCATCAGGTGCGTGATCAAGGGGAGAGCCCGGGTCATGGCGCACGAGTCTCTCTTTTCCGTCGTGGACAACATCATACAGAACGCCGTCATCCACGGGGGGGCCGACCGGATCGATGTCACCATCGTCCGGAGGGATGATGTGTGCGAGGTGCGCATCGCCGACAACGGTTCGGGTATCCCCGATGAGATCAAGGAGACGATCTTCGAGGAGGGCGTTATCCATGGCGACGCAGGGCATACCGGTCTCGGTCTCCACGTGGTCAGAAAAGCCATGGAAAGGTACGGCGGCTCCGTCTCCGTCCACGAAAACAAGCCGCGGGGGGCCGTCTTCGCGCTGACATTCAAGAGGGTGGAGTAGAGAGCCCGGGCCCGCGTATCCGTGCCGCACTGTGAAACGTGACACTCGCCCCCGGCGGACCCCCCCCGTATCCCTGAGGAGATGCGTCCTGCCGTCCTCTCTTATTCCTTGACAACCATTACCTTTTTTCTATATCTTCTACGGTAGTATACCGATATACGGGGGGAAGGGAGCGAATATGGCGAAGATAGACGCGTTCTTTAAACTGATGAATGAACAAGGCGCATCGGACCTGCACCTCGTCTCCGGGCAGCAGCCCGCCCTGAGGATCAGGGGCGAGATAGAACGGGTCAAGTACCCTCCCCTGGAGAGCGATGCCCTGAAGGCCATGCTGTACGAGATAACGCCGGAGCACAAGATCAAGCAGTTCGAAGAGACGGGCGACGTGGATTTCGCGTACGAAATCCCCAACCTTGCACGATACCGCGCCAATTTCTTCCAGCAGAGGGTCGGGGTAGCGGCCGTCTTCAGGGAGATCCCCAGCAAGATCCTCACCCCTTCGCAGCTCGGCCTTCCCCCGGTTACCGCCAAGCTCGCGTCGCTTCCGCGGGGGCTCGTCCTCGTTACCGGGCCGACCGGGAGCGGTAAATCCACGACCCTGGCCGCCATCATCGACGAGGCGAACCGGACGCGCAAGGACCATATCATCACCATCGAGGATCCCATCGAGTTCGTCCACGAGAGCAAGGAGTGCATCGTCAACCAGAGGGAGGTGGGGCTGCATACCGGCTCCTTCGCCTCCGCCCTCCGCGGCGCCCTCAGGGAGGACCCCGACATCATCCTGGTGGGAGAACTGAGGGACCTCGAAACGATCTCCCTCGCCGTCGAGGCGGCGTCCACCGGACACCTCGTTTTCGGAACCGTTCACACGCTGAGCGCGCCGAAGACGATCGACCGCCTGATAGAGGTCTTCCCCTCCGACGAGCAGATGCAGATACGGTCTACCCTGGCCGACGGCATACGGGCAATCCTGGCCCAGGTCCTCTTCAAGCGTGTGGACAAGCCGGGCCGCTGCGCCGCGCTCGAGATCATGATCGCCACCCCGGCGGTACGCAACCTGATCAGGGAGTCCAAGACCTATCAGATCCCCTCCATGATACAGACAGGGAAGAAATACGGCATGCAGCTCCTCGACGATTCCATCATGGAGCTCCTTCAGAAGGGGTGGATCGGGGCCGAGGAGGCCTATATCAAGGCCAACGACAAGATGAAGTTCAGGTCGTTCCTGAAGATACCCCCGGCCGATTTTACGGAGGTGTGATTCCGGGGAGGCTGCGTTCCTGAAGGGGCGTGGTGGGCGATGAGCGCTCGCGACGAGAAAATTTATAATGGTGCAGACCCGGTAAGATTTCACCCTGACGGGCACTATAGCTCCCTGCGGTTGAAATGACAAATAACGACTGTTAGTTGCATATCTCAACGTATCGGGTGAAAAGGAAGTGTTGCCATGAGAAAGCAGGAGATCGACTACATCCTCGAACACATGCTCGATTCCCGCAAGGATATATCCGATCTGAACGTCACCGTGGGGAAGCCGTTCCAGGTGGAGAGCTCCGGCGAGCTGACGTCCGTTCCCGTGGATGTTTCCCCCGCGGATATTACTCCCTTCCAGGCGGAAATCTTCGCGCTGAACCTCATTGGCGGGAACCGCGCCCTTCTGCGGACCCTGGTGGAGACCGGTTCCTGTGACGCCTCCTATGAACTGCCGGTCAGGGCCCGCTTCAGGATCAACATATTCTCCCGGGGCGATACCTATTCCGCCGTCCTGCGGAGACTGGAGGACCGGATCCCGACCTGCGACGAGCTGGATCTCCCGAAGGTCCTCTCCGAAATAGCTGAGGAGAAAGAAGGGTTTGTTCTCTTTACCGGCGCCACGGGGACGGGGAAGACCACGTCGCTGGCAGCCGTCCTGAACGAGATCAACGAAAAGAGGCCCGTCCACGTGATCACCCTCGAAGACCCCGTGGAATACAAACACCCGCACAAGAAGGCGACCTTCAACCAGCGGGAGCTCGGCATCGATTTCGTCTCCTTCGCGAGCGGGCTGCGCGCCGCCCTGAGGCAGGCCCCCAAGGTCATCCTGGTGGGGGAGATCCGCGACCGCGAGACGATGGAGATCGGCCTCAGCGCCGCGGAGACCGGACACCTTGTCTTCAGCTCTCTCCACACGATGGATGCGGGGCAGACGATCAACCGCATCGTGGGGATGTTTCCCCATGAAGAGGAAGCGGCGCAGATCAGGGCGCGCCTGGCCGATACGATTCGCTGGATCATCTGCCAGCGGCTCCTCCCCCGGGTAGGGGGAGGGAGGGTCGCCGCCTTCGAGATCCTGAAGACCAACCTGCGGGTCAGGGATACGATCCTCCACGGTGAGAAGGAGGGGAGGACCTTCCAGGATATCATCGAGGCGGGGAAAGCCTTCGGCATGGTGACCTTCGACCAGTACATCATCGGCCTGTACCGGGACGGGGTCATCACCGAGGAGACGGCCCTTTCCTATGCGACGACGAAGGGGGTCGTGGGACGCGGGATCGATTCGATCAAAAGCGCCAAGGGGGAAGCCACGACCGAGATAGAAAATCTTGAGGTGGATTGGTAAGGAGAGGCGCATGAGCGGGAAGAAGTCATCCGATGTGATGCCGTACGACGCGTCCGACAAGCCGTTCGATTTCGTCGAAGAAGGGGCGCAGACGGCCCTCGTCTGCGAGGCCGATCCCGGCGTCCGGGACGGTCTCTGCGCCGCTCTGGAGAAGATGGGGTGTCATGTCACGAAGGCCCCCGCCGCGACCGATGCCCTGAAGAGCATGCGGTTTCACCTCTATGACCTGATCGCGGTGGGGGAGGGCTTCGACGATGGCGGCATCCTGGATCATATCCGGCGCCTGCCCATGGGGGTCCGGAGGAATATCTTCGTGATTGTTCTCAGCGGTGCGATCCGCACGATGGACAACATGGCCGCTTTCGGAATGAGCGTCAACCTCGTCATCAACCGGGAGAATATCGGCGAGGCCGAGGCCATCATCCGGAGCGGTATTGCCGACAACGAGGACTTCTACCGTCCCTTCAGGGAGGCCCTGAAGGAGGCGGGACGGCTGTAGATCCCTCATTTCCGGGCCAGGTACCCCTTCGCCAGGGCGGTATTCACGTGGATAACGCCCCGGTTCATGTCTTTCATCGGATAGTCGTCCGTGATCTCCGGGAGCCGGTCGGCGTCCTCCTGGGTCTTGACGATCGAGCCGGCGGGCACGTACCGGCGGTCCGGGACGGTCACCCCCATCAGGAGGCAGCCGGGTTCTATCACGCACCCCTTTCCCACCCGTGATTTGAAGATCAGGGTCTTCATCCCCACGAAGGTGTCGTCCTGCACCACGGCCGGGCCGTGGATCTGGACCTGGTGGGCGAGAGAGACCCTCCTGCCCACGTAGACTGCATACCGCTCCCCGTCGACCGTGCAGATGTTCGCCTCCACCGGTCTCCCCTTCAGCTCCGTTTCGAGCGCGTGTATGATGACCCCGTCCTGGACGTTCGAGTCGTCGCCGATGAAGAGGGGCTGTCCCTCGTCCCCGCGGATGGACGCCATGGGCGATACCAGTATGTTTTTTCCGAGGATGACCCGCCCGATGACCGAGGCCATGGGGTGGACATAGGTTGAAGGGTCGATCCGCGGCCGCGACACCTCGGTGTTGAAATCGGTCGGCACATTCTCTTCCGTCATCGGTTCAGCTCCTTATTTCGTGCGTTTCTTTCCTTTTCCAGGCTCTTCTCCAATCTACTTGGAGAAAAGGGCTCAAGGGTTCCAGGGGGCAAGGATTCAAGAGCTTGTCCCCTGAAGAGTTTATCGGTGCCTTTAACATTCTTTCGGTTTCGGCTGTGTCCTTTCTTAATATTGCCCAACGTACCGTTCACTCGATCCCTTGAATCCGTGAACCCTTCCAGTATCAACTGCAGATAACGCACGTATTTTGCCTTAATTAACTATAACTAATCGGGAGACGATCCCTTCTTCAGGAGTTCTTTCCATATCTCTTCAACGGCGGCCTCCGTCTCCTCCAGGGTCCCCTCGTTGCGGACGACGAAGTCGGCGAAGGGGATCTTCTCGTCCAGGGGCATCTGGGAGCGGAGGCGGTCCCGGGCCTCTTCGCGCGTGTAGCCGTTTCTCTCCATGATCCGCTCCACCTGCACCTCGGGGGGGACGTAGACGAGGATCACGCCGTCCATCTCTCTGTGCCACCCGACCTCTATCAGGAGCGGGATGTCGGATATGATGATGGCCTCCCCGTCGCTGCGGCCGATCTCGTCGACCCGGCGTCTCCATTCGTCGAAGACGGCGGGGTGCACGATGCGGTTCAGCTCTTCGCGCTTCGATGCGTCCCGGAAGACGATCGCCCCCAGCGCCTCCCGGTCGATTTTCCCCTCCGCGTCCAGGATTTTCCTCCCGAAGCGCTCGACGATCCCCCGCCAGGCCGCCCCGCCCGGCTCTTCCACCTCGTGCGCGATCAGGTCGAGATCGATGATGTGCGCGCCCCTCTTCCGGAAGAGCTCCGTGACGGTCGACTTCCCGCTCCCGATTCCGCCTGTCAGTCCGATGTGCATCATGGGACGCTTCTAGCACAGGGCTGCCCTTCCGGCAAACGGAAAGTAGGGTCTTGACAATGCCGGGACGAATCGTTACGTATACAGACACCTTTGAATTTTGTCATTTCGAGGAGCGTCGGCGACGAGAAATCTTAATGATCCTACCGTGCTGAAAACAAGATTTCTCTCTTCGATCGAAATAAGGATTTCTCCCTGCGGTCGAAATGACAGACAATAATGGTTTTGCAAACTCTCATACAGATACTGGAGGAGAAGATACCGGTGAAAAATCTATTGAAGCACGCCGAGCTGTTCGAGGTGGACACCTACAAACCCCCGGATTTCAGGGAGAATCACGTCTCCTTCATGGGGGCCCCCGAGAAACACCCCTACGCGGCCGACAAGATCATCCTGATCCAGGACCCGTTCAGCACGAACATTTCGTACTATGAATTCGCCGCCGCCGATGTCGCCGGGGTCGAGGAACTGCCGAACCTGGTCACCGCGGAGGGGACATCCGTCAAGATGTGCCGTGTCTGGGTGAGAAAGGGGAGCATCGGGGTGCGCTCCGCGCCCTTCGTCGTCGAGGATACCACGCCGGCCGGCCGGAGGTAGGCGGCCCTCGAAGACCCCGTTATTCGCCGTACTGCTCCGATATCCAGGAGCGGTACTCGTTGTTCCGCACGCGCCGCACCCACTCGTCGTTTTCCAGGTACCAGGCTATCGTCTTCCTGATCCCCGATTCGAACGACTCCGACGGGGCCCAGCCCGGCCCTTCCCGGAGCTTCGTGAAGTCGATGGCGTATCGCCGGTCGTGCCCCGGCCTGTCCTTGACGAAGGTGATGAGCTCGCGCCGGCAGGTTCCCCCGCCGAGGCAGTCTCCCTCGTCCAGGATGTCGCAGATCATCTCCACGATGGCGATATTCTCCATCTCCATGTTCCCGCCGATGTTGTAGGTTTCCCCCCTCGTGCCCGACCGCATGATCGTCCAGATGGCGTCGCAGTGGTCTTCCACGTAGAGCCAGTCCCTGATGTTCCTTCCGTCGCCGTAGACGGGAAGCTTCTTCCCTTCCTGCGCGTTCAGGACGATCAGGGGGATCAGCTTCTCTGGGAACTGGTAGGGGCCGTAGTTGTTCGAGCAGTTGGAGATGGTCACCGGGAGCCCGTAGGTCGCACCGTAGGCCCGCACCAGGTGGTCCGATGAGGCCTTCGCCGCGGAGTAGGGGCTGTTGGGACGGTAGGGGGTGGTCTCCGTGAAGAGTCCCTCGGGGCCGAGGCTGCCGTACACCTCGTCCGTGCTGATGTGGTGGAAGAGGGCGAACTCTCCGGCGTGCGCGCGTGCCGCCTCCAGCAGGTTGAAGGTCCCGACGATATTGGTGTAGATGAAGGCCCCGGGGTCCTTGATCGACCGGTCCACGTGGGATTCCGCGGCGAAGTGGCAGACCGCGTCGATCCCGTAACGGGAAAAGACCTCCTCCATCCGCCGGCGGTCGCAGATGTCCGCCCTCTCGAAGAGGTACCGGCCCGGGTACTCGTCCTCGATCCCCCTGAGGTTGTCGGGGTTCCCCGCGTAGGTGAGCTTGTCCACGTTGATGATCCTCCCCGCGAAATCGCCCCGCCCCAGGAGATACCGGACGAAGTTGCTCCCGATGAAGCCGCACCCGCCCGTGACCATCAGATTCCGTATGTCCATGTCTCTCACCCGGCCTCTCATTTTCCGGTATGACTACCTCAACTCCCCTCCGGCTGTCAATCAAAATGCCGGGACGGATACCGTCACCTCTTTATGGGTTTACTTATGGCCGATCCTCGTGTACTATACAAACGGTGTCCGTCCGGAGCAGAGTCTCCACAGATGAAAACCACTGAATCCGAGGTGTCGGCGATGAGAAAGAGCGTGTGGGTTGTCAGTATCTGTGCCGTGGCGATTCTGGCCCTTGCCCTTGTCTTCTTCCTGTACCGGGACGTGTTCTTCCCCGGGGAGAAGCCGGCGGCGAAGGAAGAGCCCGCCGCTGTGTCGGAAGCACCCGCGGACAGCGGCGAGGGCGTCAAGAAGCGGATCGAATTTCCTCCCCCGAGGGAAGAGGAACCGTCCCGCCTGCCCGCCGGGGAACCGGATCGCGACATCCTGCAGGAGAGGGTGGAGCGGTTCTTCTCCGACCTCGACAGCCGCGAGTACATCAGGGCCTACAACCTGGAGGAGGGGACCTACCGTCACTTTCTGGGCGTCGCCTCGAAGCTCTCCTCGCATCCCCCCGTCGTGTCGGGCGAGATGAACGATCTCTCCCTCCTGCGGAGCAACATGGCGCACTTTTTCCGGGTCATGGGGAAAAAGGATGTGTCGCTGGTGCTGGATATCCTCGCCGCTGAGAACGAGAGGATCGAGGACGCCATGGAGGTCCTGTACGAATGGGGCGTCCGGGAGGCGAAGCGCGGGGAGGGCGCGATCGGCGCCGATATGGATATCCTCTACGACTATGCCGTTTTCTTCCTGAATACCCTTGGAGGGAAGGCGTACCTCCTGAGGCGTGATTCCCGTGTCAGGATCCTGCTCACCTACTACTCGATCCTCATCGTCGACAGGGCGAACGCGGAGGTGATGAACCGCCACGGCGTGGACATCCTGCCCCATGTCGATCTCCTGATCGGCGATCTCGAACGGTACCAGGGCCTGAGACAGAAGGACGAGTATCTCGCCCGGTTGAAGGCCATCAGGGATACTGCCGGGAGGACCCCCCCCCAGCGGAGCGCCGTTACCCTGAAGCTGCGCGTGGCCGGGGAGTAACCTGATCTCTCAGGAGAGGATCCCCTTGTGCCGCCGGTACCAGAGGTTGGGGAACAGCCGGTAGAGCAGCTTCGAGAAGAGGTCGATATACTCCTTCTCCCGTTTGTCGAACTGGCATGCCTGGATGATCTGTTCCCGTATCTCCTCCCGGCCGGTCGCCTCGTGGAAGATCCTGTGGGCGCAGTGGAAGAGCGGGCTGTACATGTTCTTCTTTTCCAGGTAGCGGTGGACGTTCCTGATCGTGTCGGGTCCCTCCGGGGTCCCGTCGATCCTCTTCCGGGACCGGATGTCCGTCTCTATGGGGTTGCCGTCGAACAGCTCGTAGAAGTATTTCCCGTACCGGTAGTTCTTGCTGGCCTCGGATGAGAGGGTGACGTACATGTCGCCGACCCCCGCCTGGCTGTGGAACGCCTGGAAACTCCCCCCCAGCAGCTTCGACAGGGAGCGTATCTCGACGCCCGATCTCGCGAAGATAGTCCCGGGGAGAGAACTGCCCATGTCCAGGTGGTCGGACACCCCCTTGATGTTCGCGACGATGTTCTTCAGGGCGCCGCACGCCTCGATCCCCACCATGTCGAAGTTGTAGTAGGAGGTCAGCTCCCGGCGGTTCAGCTTGAGAAAGTTGCGGATGAAGTCCCCGGCGGCCCGCCTTTCCCCGGCCGCCGTCACGCAGACCGGTCTCCCCGCGGCGATATCCACGTCGAAGAAGGGACCTCCGATGCAGATGACGTCGAACTTATGCTTGAGACCGAAGAGGTGGTTTCTGATCATCTGGGAGGGGGTGATCAGCTCGCTGGTTTTTTCGTCCGATGCGAGGCCCTTGATCGCCGACACGAGGCAGGTCCTTCCCCCCTTCTTCGCGATCAGGGGTCTCAAGTGCCCCAGCAGGTCCCTGAGCCGGTTCATCGTTATCGAGAGGATGATGACGTCGTGTTCCTCGACGACCCGTTCCAGATCGTTGGTCGCGACGACCCCCTTCAGGCGGGGGACCTTTTCCATCCCTCCCAGCATCGTCGCGAGATCGCCAGTCAGGTGGAGGGGGTTGAGATGGGTCTCGTTGATCCGGGTGCAGACATCGGCGTCGTGGTAGTAGAGGGTAACCTCTTTCCCGTCGCGTATGAACTTGTAGGCAAAGGACGTGCCGAGCCTTCCGGGCCCGATGATTGCCGCTCTGGATGGATCCATGGGATGTGTCTCCTCGAAGATCTGGATGAATCTGACGCTCGTTTCGCGGAACCGCGGGCCGTATCGGGTTCTGTTTTCCCGCCGCCCCCCGGAGTTCCTGATTGCATCCGAGATGCGGAGAATAGTCGGATAGGGATGTTTTGTCAACACTGAAAGGGGGGCCGGTCGCCCGCGCGGCGCAATTCGTTATTGACAATCCGGGTCTCAGGAAGTACAAGCACGGATCATGCGTCCAGGAGATGCCCCCGAGTGATTACCTTCAGAAACGTCCATAAGTGGTTCGGAAAGCTGCACGTCCTCAACGATATCAATTTCCACGTGGCCCCGGGGGAGGTGGTGGTCGTCTGCGGCCCCAGCGGGTCGGGGAAGAGCACCCTCATCAGGTGCATCAATAAGCTGGAGCCCATCCAGAGCGGCGAGATCGTCGCCGACGGCATCCCCATCCACGACCGCCGGATCAACCTGACCCACCTGCGGGCGGAGATCGGCTTCGTCTTCCAGCAGTTCAACCTTTACCCCCACATGACCGCCCTCCAGAATATCACCCTCGCCCCCATCCAGGTCAGAAAGACCAGGCCGGAAGAGGCCGAGAAACAGGGGGTCCGGCTCCTGAAGAAGGTGGGGATCGGCGAGAAGGCCCACTCCTATCCCGCGCAGCTCTCCGGAGGGCAGCAGCAGCGCGTCGCCATCGCACGCGGCCTCGCCATGCAGCCCAAGATCATGCTCTTCGACGAGCCCACGTCGGCCCTGGACCCGGAGATGATCAACGAGGTCCTGGATGTCATGCGGGACCTGGCGCGGGAGGGGATGACCATGATCGTGGTGACGCACGAGATGGGGTTCGCCCGCGAGGTCGCCGACCGGGTGGCCTTCATGGACGAAGGGCAGATCATCGAGGAGGCGTCCCCGGAGGATTTCTTCCACCGCCCACGGAGCGACCGTACCAAGCTCTTCCTGAGCAAGATCCTGACGCATTAGCGTGTGGTGTCTCCCCCGCGCGGGGGAGTGCTTTTTTGATGGCTCTAACACTAACAAGGGAGGTTGTCCGATGCAAAAGAGAATATGGAGATCAGTACTGGTGTTGGCTGCGGCATTGATACTTGTGCCCTCTGTCTGCCTCGCGGGGGCCACGTACGACAAGGTCATGGAGACGGGCGTCGTCAGGGCGGGTCTGATGTACAACAGCATCCCCGCGGCCTACTTCAACGAGAAGAACGAGTGGGTCGGGTTCGACGT
>JAFGSH010000071.1 GCA_016934695.1 Deltaproteobacteria bacterium | reverse complement strand
TTCCTTCTTCAGGTATTCCGCAATATGATCATCTTTAAATTCCGGTCCCAGGTATGACGCCTTCTGTATGCTGCTGTGCCCGTCAGCCTGCCGCGGATTCTCCAGGTACTGGTGCCACGCAAAGAGGGCGGCTCCCAGGGCGCCGCCGGCATCGCCGGCTGCCGGCTGTATCCATATGTTTTCGAAGGGCCCCTCGCGGAGGATCCTGCCGTTTCC
This sequence comes from Deltaproteobacteria bacterium, assembly GCA_016934695.1. The sequence goes on along the minus strand of JAFGSH010000071.1, from coordinate 37,077 downwards.
GACGCAATTCAGGGCCACCCCTCCCGCAAGGCACAGGTTCTTCCGGCCGGTCTCCCTGTGTATATGCCCGGTCATCCGGAGCATCACCTCTTCCGTGACATCCTGCACCGAACGCGCCAGATCCATGTCCCGCTGGGTCAGTGGCGACTCCGGCTTCCGGGGAGGACCGCCGAACAATCTTTCAAACTTCCTGCTGGTCATCGTCAGGCCGGCACAGTAATCGAAATATTTCATGTTCATCCTGAAGGAGCCGTCCTCTTTCAGATCCATCAGCTCCGAGAGAATCAGGTCCGTGTATTTCGGCTCCCCGTAAGGCGCCAGCCCCATGACCTTGTATTCTCCTGAATTGACCTTGAAGCCGGTATAGTAGGTGAAAGCGGAATAGAGGAGGCCGAGAGAGTGGGGAAAGTGAATCTCGGACAGGATCTCTATCTCGTTGTCTTTCCCAATGCCATAGCTCGTGGTCGTCCATTCACCGACCCCGTCGATCGTCAGGAAAGCGGCATCCTGAAAAGGAGAGGGGAAAAAAGCGCTTGCCGCGTGAGATTCGTGGTGCTCGGGGAATATAATGGTTCCCTCAAAATTCAGTTCTTTCCTGATGAATTCCTTCATCCACAGCTTCTGTTTTACCCACAGCGGAATCGCCTTGATAAACGACCCGATCCCGACGGGGGCATAGGCGAGATAGGTCTGGAGGATCCGTTCAAACTTGATAAAGGGCTTGTCATAGAAGGCTACAAGGTCCAGGCTGCTTCCCCGCAGATTCCCTTCCTGCAGGCAGTACGATATGGCGTTGTGCGGAAAGGCGAAGTCGTGCTTCTTGCGTGTAAAACGTTCCTCCTGGGCTGCAGCCACGATCTCTCCGTCTTGCACGAGACACGCCGCGCTGTCATGATAGAATGCCGATATTCCGAGTATATTCATTCTTTTTCCATTCCGGCTCACTGGGGTTTGGAAGCCGCAACATCATCAAAAATCCTGATCATCTCCCGATGATTCTTCCGCAACGAATAGCGGTGTCCCGTTCGTGCCGCCTCCTGAGACATCTGCCGTCGTTTCTCTTCATCAAACAACACCTGCATCGTTTCCACCAGATCCGACGATTCAGGGGGGTGCGCGATCACGAAGCCGTCCCGCCCGTCGGTGATGATCCCGGCGGCCCCGTTGGCCGTCGTCGTAATCGGCGGGAGGCCGCATGCCATCGCCTCGATCACCACCAGGGAGCAGGCGTCGTAATAGGTCGGCAGCACAAACACATCGCTGTCCGCGTAATACGGGTCCGTGGAACGGACCGGTCCCGTGAACAGAATCGTATCTTCGAGGCGGAGACGCCTGATCCGCCGCGCAAGGAATCCGGAGGGCTCACCGCCGACAATGATGACCCGGAAACGGTCATGCCCCCGGTGTTTGAGCTGGGATGCCGCCTCCACCAGCGGCTCTATTCCCTTCTTCTTCAGATCGTACGAGACAAAAAGGAAGACCACCTCGTCTTCCCGCACACCGAGCTGTTTCCGAGCGACCCCCCGCAGCGTATCCCGCAGGCCCGTATTGTACCGGGAGGTATCCACCCCGTTATACACCACGCGGATCCGCCCGCCGTCCACCCGGAAAAAGGATTCCATATCACGCCTTATCATGTCGGAGATCGCCACGATCTCCGGCTTCGGATCGATGCGGAAGGGGGCCGATTCGATCCAGGCCCTCATCCACTGTTTGGGTGACAGCAGGATCATCATCCTTTTGATCATCCTCCTCATGGCACGGCGCTCCGAATACGCCTTCCGCTCCGTGGAGAGCCTGTGGACTCCCCCATGGCTCTGATACACGTTCATATAGACCGTGTTGCCGAACCCCACGATCACATCAAATCCCCGATCCCGCACCGCCTTTTCATGCTTCAGGGCGAAGAGTGCGATCTTGAGCCACACGGGGAGAAACCGCGGAATGGAGATCCGGTGAAAGATCGCCGCTTCGGGCTCGCCGTCCCAAGCCTCTCCGAAGAGATGCACCTCCCATCCCTTCGCTGCCAGGGTGGTGGCCAGAGAGACAGCGTACGATTCCGCCCCCCCTGCATAGCGGTTGAATTGTTCCATGGCAAGCGCAATCTTTTTCATATCATCCTTCAGCCGGGATTGCTCTACGGCAAGAGCTTCGTGTAGTACTTCCGTGATTTTCCGAACTTGGCCTTCCAGTGCTTCTCCCGCATCCTGTCCCATTTTCGACCATCGAAGCGGGGGCCCTGGCGGGTGCTGCACCAGTTGTGGTGCACCACGCTCCTGCCGCAGAAACCGCTCTTCCACTTGGCATCCTCGGGATAGATCTCACCGGTCAGCCCCGCGGGTACCAGGATCCGCTCCATTCGCAGAAAATATTCCAGGTCCTCCGCGAGGCCGATCGGAGAATAGTCCTCATCGAAGAAACCGATCTGTGCGATCATCGCCGGCCGTACCATGAAGCAGACGGCCGAGCGTCCCTCTCCCCGGAAGGGGATGAAGAGAGGAAGCCCCTTGTCCCGGACGAGCCGGCAGAATGACGCATGCCCTCCCCATTTTCCATAGATCTGCACCAGGCTCTCATGAATGATCTCCGTCGTGTAGGGCTTCCGGGGATCCACACGATAGTCCTTTGAGCGCGCATGGGCCTCCACCAGCTCATCCAGCACGGCAGAACCGTTTTCCATGGCGGAGATCCAGCCGATTCCCGCGTCGGCCTCCATCGCCTCCACCAGCGGCTGCAGCCAGTCATCACCGAACAGGGCGTCGTTATTCGCGATAACGTAGTAATCATAATACAAGGAACGGCCGGATGTGTGCTCCGGGGCAAACCTGAGAATCTGGTTCCACGCGGCCGCCACGCCCCGGTTCTCCGCATTTCTCAGATAGTAGGTGGCGAATGCCGGCTCCTGAAACTCCCGCCGGAAAATATCCTCTACATGAGATTTCGACCCGTTATCGACGATCAGGACGGAAACCTCCACATCCAGCCGGTTAATCCTGGTATTGCCGTACAGGTGCTGCAGACACGCCCTGGTGATCTCTATGTTGTCCAAGACCGGTATGCCGATCACGATCTTCCTCATCCGTTATGCGCCCCTTGGTGTACTCGCATGATGCCTCCGGCCAGGCATTCCTGTATCTTTTCCCTGACTCTCTCGACCGCCAGTTCTTCGAGACATGCACTCCTGCCGCTCCCGTCACACCCCTTCTGATGACAGGGGGCGCACTCGCGATCAGGGACAATAACGGCATGGTCCGCCCCCCGGGGCGCCCAGTCCAGCCAGTCGGAAGGGCCGTAGATGGTTATCGTGGGGGTTCCCACGGCCGCGGCGATATGCGGGGCCGCGCTGTCCACCCCGATATGGAGACTGCTTGCGTGAAGCACCCCGACCAGTTCCCCCAGGGTGGTCCTCCCGGCAAGATTGAAGACCGTGCCCCGACCCTTTTCCTCAATATACGCAGCCCGCTCCCGCTCTTCCGAAGACCCTACAACCACCACGGCGAATGTATGCTCTTCCCAGAGCCAGTCGACGAGACGTATCCACTTTTCGTCATCCCACTCCTTGTAAGGCCACCGGGCAAAGGGATTAATGGAGACCCATCGCTCCATCGCCGATATTCCTTCCCGGTCAAGCAGATATCTTACGGTCCCCGCTGTCTCATCATCGACCCACAGCTTCGGCGTGGCATCCCCTGTTTTTACACCCACTCCCCTGACAATCTGGAGCGACTGTTCCGCCGCCCCATAGATTCTCCGAGGAGCAGGCGGTGGGTCAACGAGATGCGTAAAGAGACGGTTCCGCCACACCGCCGTGCGATCGATAAGAGAAACCCTTCGGGGAGCTCCCGTCAGCAGCGCCATAAAGGCGCCCCGGTCATCCAGACGCAGGTCAACGACCAGATCGAACTGTTCCCTGCGCAGTTCTCTGATGAGATCGACCTGTCGTTGCGCTTTCTGCAAGACATTCCCTTCGTGTCGCGGGATCTCAAAGATTCCATGGATATGCGGATCCGCTTGCACAAGAGAGCCCAGACCTTCCCTCAGGAGAAGCGATACCTCCGCCCGGGGGTATGCCTCTCCGACGGCCCGAAACGTGGGAGTGGCCCACACGATATCGCCGATATCACCCAGCTGTATGAGGAGGATTCGTGATGGATCCTCGAATCTTGTATCGCCTTTTCGTATCATTCTATGGTCTTGCCGATCATAATCGCATATCCGTCATCGAGGCACAACTGCCAGAGGCACAGATTCCGCCGATTTCATACATAGTGGCGCATCTCAGCAATTCTACACATTATAGATCAATCGACCCCGTATACAATCTGTCCGTTTCTTCTGGATTCCCTGGCTCTCCCGTCATGCCTCAGCTCCACGAGGTGCGCATACGTCTCGTTCAACGCGAGAAAACCGTCAAAACCGGGAAGAGCCTCCCCGAAGATCTCCTCGGAAATCCGAAACGCCGTTTTGGGCCCTTTGCTGAGGGACGCATGGATCAAATTGCTTCGTTCTCTATGGCGCCTTTTCGTGTCTTCGATGATCGGTTTCAAGTCTGCAAAGGGGTCACCGTGTGCCGGCAGAACCCGTGTCACCGGAAGATCTTCAATGTGATTCAATGAATCGAGCATGGCCCGCGCGGGACGAAATGCGGGGCAGAACAGATCCGGCCGGAGATTGAACGTGTTTTCAGGCAACAGATGATCACCGGAGATGAGGACACCCGCGTTCCGGAAAAAGTAACAGACATGGTCACGGGCATGTCCGGGGCTTGGCACAACCTCGAATATCGTGCCGCCGATGTCATATTCCCTGGAAGGCTCAAGGTATTCATCTACCTCGAACGGTAGTGTCGCCCTTCTGAAGTACCGGAGGAAGATCAGGTAGGCATCCACCGTTTCTTCCGCAATCCCCTGTTCCGTATAAAATTTTTTGACCACATCGCCAACCCGCCCCTGATCGCGATTGTCATGAAGAATCTGCCTGCCGATCTCGGACATATGGATAACCGCTCCGGATATCTCCTTGATCCTCCCGGCCAGGCCGCAGTGATCGGCGTGATAGTGTGTAATAAAGATATGATCTATGTCCTCAACCGATCTGCCGATCTCCGCGAGGGATCCTTCAAGATTCGAGAAAGCACCCCCCAGGTTCATTCCCGTGTCGAACAGGACCACGCCCTTCTTATGCACAAGAACGGCAACATTGACCGGCCGCATACGGAAGGGCATGGGGAGGGTTATCAGGTACAGAGTATCAGTAATCTGTTGAATCGATGTCGACAGGGATCTTGGATTCGGCATTACAGGGTATTGTCATTATCCTTGAATTGCATGTTGTATAATTTGAAATACTCGCCCTTCTTCGCGAGAAGAGTGTCATGGGTCCCCTCTTCGACAATCTCCCCATCAACCAGTACGATGATCCGATCGGCGTGACTGATCGTCGAGAGCCGGTGTGCGATCACCAGGGTGGTTCTCCCCTTCATGAGATTTTCGAGAGCCCCCTGCACCTCCATCTCCGATTCCGTATCGAGTGATGATGTGGCCTCGTCGAGGATCAGGATGGGGGCATCCTTCAGGAGTGCCCGTGCTATAGAGAGACGTTGTTTTTCACCCCCGGAGAGGCGTGCCCCCTGTTCTCCGATGACCGTCTCGAAACCCTTCGGCAGGTTCTGAATAAAGTGGTACGCGTTGGCAGACTGTGCCGCCCTGACGATCTCCTCCTCGCTCTTCTGAATATCCCCGTAGGCGATGTTATTCCTGACCGTGTCATTGAAGAGTATCGTCTGTTGGGTAACAATCCCGATCTGTCCCCGGAGCGATTCGACGGTGACATCCCGGATGTCGTGGCCGTCGATCAGGATCTGCCCTACGGTTACATCGTAGAATCGCGGGATCAGATTGACCAGGGTCGTCTTCCCCCCGCCGCTCACCCCGACGAAGGCTACCACCTCGCCGGCTTTGACGGCAAGATTGATATTTCTGAGGACCGGTTCATCGCCATAGCTGAAGGTGACATGCTTGATTTCGATCCCCCGTGAGATCCGGGGCAGCTCGATTGCGCCTTCCCTGTTCCGTATCTCCGGCGTCCTGTCCATGATATCGAAGACCCTGGTCGCTGCCGATATGCCCTGTTGAAAGGTGTTGTTGACGTTCGTGAGCCTCTTGACCGGCTCATAGAGCATGATCAGGGCGGTCAGGAAGGAGAAGAAGGTCCCCGGCGTGGAGGTCCCCTGAATTACCTGATATCCCCCGTAAAAGACGATCGCGGCAATCCCCAGCCCGCCCAGAAATTCCATGAAGGGGGACGAGATGGCCCGGATGGATACCGATTTCATGAACAGTCTGAAGAGGTCTTCGTTCTCTTTTGAGAATCTTCTTCCCTCATACGCCTCCATCCCGAAGGCCTTGACGATCCGTGTGCCCGATATGGTCTCCTGGAGCATACTGGTGAGGGTCCCCATGGTAACCTGGGTGCCGGTGGCTATCTTCCTCATCTTTTCGCCGAACTTGGCGATGGGATAGATGGTGAGCGGGAAGACAAACGCGGCAATAATCGCCAGTTTCCAGTCACGGTAGAATATGACGAAGATGAGACCGACCAGCGTGAAGGAGTCCTTGAAGAGACTCGACACGGCCTCCGAAACCGCCCCCTGGATAAGGTTGACGTCGTTCGTGATGCGCGACATCAGTATCCCGGTGGGGTTCCTGTTGAAAAAGGAGAGGGACTGTTTCTGGATGTGGTTATAGAGATCGCTTCTCAGATCGGTCACCACCCGCTGACCGATGAAGTTCATCAGGATCGTCTGGCCGTAGCTGCAGACCCCCTTGACGAAATACATGGCGATGATTATGACCGGTATCCACTTCAGCTTGGCCACATCCTTTGCCAGGAAGATCCCGTCCAGGGCCGGCTTGACGAGAAAGGCAAGCGCGGAGGTTGTAACCCCCACGGCAAGCATGCACACCATCGCCAGGAGAAACTTGGGGATGTGCGGCTTTGATAGTCGTAAGATACGTTTGAATTCTTTCATGCCTCATCCCTGCTTCATGGGCGAACAACCACACAAAGCAAAACGCCCGCCCTCCCATCTATCCAGTGGTCAGTATCTCGGCTCCATGACGAGCAGACCAAAAGGTTACTCCAGAGGCGTTGCCTCCTCTATGAGCATAACGGGGATCCCATCCCTGATCTCATATAACAGCTTGCACGTATCACAGATAAGCCCCGTTTCTTCTTCATTCAAACGGATTTCCCCCTTGCATTGCGGGCATGCCAGGATATCCAGCAGGTCCTTCTGTATCTTCATTGCCTGATCCTCCCGCCCGTCTACAGGCACACGGCCTCTATATCACCCGCCGTGTGCCTTGTAAACCGGGCCCTAAAAAAATACGGAATAACCAACCGCACCGAAAAGGGAATCAATGCCCACATTGGGCTGTGCCAACTCGGCATTGGAGAGGTGCCGTGCCCGGAACTCCAGGTTCAGCGCGGAGTTATTCGTCACAAAGATCGACAGCCCCACACCCAACGTATCAGAAAAAATAAAACCGTCGGCCTGGTCGCTCGTCTGTAAGGTTATCCAGTGCGGCCCGACAGACGCCATGGCATAGGCTGACAATCTGTCCGTTATATGGTGCATATACTTGATCCCGACGCCGACACCGAATTCCGCATCTACTCGGGGAGAGAATGCCGGATTTATCTGCGGTTCCAGATACCAGGAAAGGGTATCTTTCCGACCGTCCGATTGCTCTGAAGGAAACTCCTTCAGATTAAAGCCGACATGCCATATCATAAGGAATGGCTTGTATCTCCCCTCCGCAACTCTGGTATACCCATATCCTAGCATAACCCCTGATTCCGATACCGCGGGCCATGGCTGACCGGTTTCAGCATCGACCCTGCCAGCCGTGATCAGAACTGTCAAAACGGTTAATGCTACGAATGAGTCCCTTAAAAACGTCCCGAATTTTGTCATAGAGCCTCTCCTGTCTTTTTTTGCACCGCCCGAAACACCTCTTCCACGGAAATCGTCTCCATACATCGCCTCGTCTCGCACCTCTTCAGAAAACAGGGGCTGCACGGCAGATCCTTGCGGACGATCGTATGCCCCTCTCCGTACGGTCCTGTGCGTGCGGGGTCCGTCGGTCCGAACAGGGCCACCGTCGGCGTCCCCACGGCGGCCGCCATATGCATCGGACCACTGTCGGTCGTGACGACAAGGGCCGACAGTGCATACAGATACGCCAGATCCCTGAGGGTGGTCTTCCCGGAGAGATCTATGGAGGGAAAACGCATGCGGCTCCTGATCCGCTCTATAGGGTTCCTGTCCCGCCCGCCGGTAAAGACAACCGGCAGTTTCAACTCTTCAGCAATCCGGTCGCACAGCTGCGCGCACTTGCCGTCATCCCACATCTTTGTGTCCCAGAGGGCCACCGGATTGATCGAAACGAACGGGTCATTCGGGCTGATTCCATGTTCCGCCAAGAGACAGCCGATCCTCTTGCGATTTTCATTTTCCATATGGATATAAAATTCCGGCACACCCGGATTCAACCCCAGATGCCGCACAAGGTCCAGATAGCGGTCCACGGCATGTTTGCCCATATCCTCATGGACTTTTTCATTCAGGAACAGCCCGGACAGCTCCTGCATGCTGTCATACCCGACCCGTCGCTTTCCCCCGCTCAGAAACACAAGGATGGCACTCTTCAACAGCCCGTGGAAATCGACAACAAGATCATATTCCCTGTCCCTGAGGGTCGTAACAAATGAGCGTATCTCCCCTATCGTCTTCCTCACATCGTGCAGCCTCCGCAGATTTCTGACCCAGCGTTTTCTGCGTGACACAATGGCCCGATCGAGGCAGGGATGCCCCGCGATGATATCCGCGGAATCCTCCTCGATCACCCACGTGATATGGGCATCGGGATACCGCCTTCTGAGCGCCGCGAGCGACGGCAGGGTGTGCACCACATCACCGATGGCGCTGAGTTTGACAATGAGGATGTTCACCTGCCCCGGTCCTCCAGTATCCAACGGGCCGCATCCAGGATATCGTCCGCGATATAGGCCGGGTTCACCCCGGACAACGCTTCGTCCATTCCATAGCCCGTTCGCACCAGTATCCCCGTGGAGCCGCACCGGTGTGCCAGTTCGATATCTCTCGCCGTATCGCCCACCACATAGGAAGCAGACAGGTCGATACCGAGATCCTGAGACGCCCGAAGCAGCATCCCGGGCTCCGGCTTTCTGCATCCGCATGCCAGCCGGTACCTGCCGATTCCCTCCGTCGGATGGTGAGGGCAGTAATAGAAGCGGTCGATGACGGCGCCTTGTTCCCGAAAACGTTTTCGCACCTGTTGGTGGACCCGCTCCACGAAGGCCTCGTCGAACAGCCCCCGCGCCACTCCCGACTGGTTGGTGACCACCACCACCCTCATTCCCGATTCATTGATCATCCGCACCGCTTCAAACGCCGCAGGAAATATCCGCAACTTGTTCAGGCTGTCGAGGTAGCCGACCTCCTCATTGATGGTTCCATCCCTGTCGAGGAATACCGCTCCGTCTTTCCTGCTCATCCCGTTCCTCTTTGTTCCGATCCATCTTCAGGGACCAGCAATCTCCTGGCAGCATCATACACCTCATCCGCCTGTATCAGATCCATGCACGCAAAATCGGTTGGACATTCTTTCTTCAGGCAGGGGCTGCAGGGAATATCCTTGCGGATGATACGGCTTCTATCACCCGGCGGCGAGGTTGTCGCAGGATCCGTCGATCCGAATATGGCGACCAGGGGAACATCGAGGGCACCGGCGAGGTGCATGAGTCCCGAATCGTTGGATATAAAGAGCGCGCACCGGGCGATCAGCGCCATCGCCTCCTTGAGGGTCGTCTTCCCCGCCAGGTTAATGAAAGGATGTGCCGCATGGCGCCGGACGCGCTCCGTCCGTTCCCGGTCCCCGGCGCTCCCGAAGAGGACGACCTGCGCCGTCAATTCGTCCGCGAGCCGGTCCGCCACGGCGGCAAACCGTTCCGGAAACCACATCTTGGCGGGACCATAGGTGGCCCCCGGTGCGATACCGATCAGCATATCGTTCTCTTGTACACCGTATCCGTCAAGAATCCGTTCCGCGACCGCCCGGGCGCCGTCATCGACGGTTATGTGGATACCGTTTCCCTCCGCCGCAAATCCCAGTGACCTGACCATCTCCAGGTAGTAGTCGACCTGGTGGACCCTCCGTATGGCCCGGGTCCGGTGAACCGAATGCGTCAGAAGCGGTCCTCTGCAATCGGAATCGTACCCTGCCCTGAGAGGAATATGCGCATGCCACGCGAGCAGAGCTGCCTCTATGGCATTTTGAAGGAGGAGGGCAAGATCGAATCCTTCCTCCCGCAACTGACCGGCGAGACGTATCTTCCCTCCCAGCCCACCGTGCACTCCGGGACTCTGGAAGACGATGACATCATCGACATCGGGGCAGGCCCGGTAGAGATCCGCCACCCACGGTTTCGCCAGCACGGCAATCCGCGCGCGGGGGAACGTGCGCCGGACGGCCGACACCGCCGGGAGGCTCATAATCACGTCGCCGATCCAGTTGGTCCCTCTGACCAAGATTTTTTCAATCTCCTCAGGGACGATATTCTTCGATTTTCTTACCTTGAGCCGGGTGTCCGTCATCCTCGAGAGGCCTGTTCCCTGATTCTTTCAACAACCTGCGATTGCTTAGTCTTCCATCTCTGGTGGAGCCAGAACCACTGTTCGGGGTGCTGCCGTATCATCCCTTCGACGATATGGGTGAGTCTCTGCGTGTTCTCAGAAACATCCCTGTCGTAGTCACCGGTCCTGGTGATCTCAACCTCCTCCCCGACAACAAAGCGGTACCGTCCATCCTGCATCCGGCACGTAAAACCGGGCAGAACGGGAGCGCCCGTACGAAGCGCGATGGCGGCCAGTCCGGTGGTCGTCGCCGCCGGCCTGCCGAAGAAATCCACGAAGACCCCTTCCTGCCATGCCACGTTCTGGTCAATCAGGATGCCGACGATCTCGTTTCGACTGAGTTCCCTTATCAGCTTCCGGGCGCCCCTCTCCTTGGAAATCAACCGGGTGCCCGAATGACTTCGTATCCGGTCAACGATCTCCCTGATGAGCAGATTGTCCATCTCCCGATAGACGATACTGATCGGCCGGTACAGGACGGCCCATGCCGCTGGGAGAAATTCCCAGTTTCCAAAATGGCCGGTAAAGAATATGATCCCCTTCTTCCGGGCGTGGGCCTTTTCATAGTGTTCCAGACCCTCGAACTCAACCCAATCGGAGAGGTTGTCCCGCGTTATGGAGGGGATATCAAAAAACTCCGCAGCGACGATCCCCAGGCTTCTGTAACAATCCCTGGCAATCCGTTTCAATTCCGCCATCCCCTTGTCCGGAAATGCACGGGCAAGATTGTGGAGAACGATGAGCCTGTTCTTCTCGGAGATGTGGTAGAACAGGATCGCAACCGCCTTGAACAGCATCTTCCGGAGGCCCGACGGGATCGCCCCGAATACAATCAGAATCATCCGTGTTGTCAGTGTTTCTTCTTTCATCTCTTCAACCGGGTGACAACATATTCCTCAAATGCCGGCCCGGAGGAAACAATCTCCATTGCAATCCTCAGGCGGCACACATCACCGAAGAAATCGGGAAAGGGGGCCAACTTGATGCCGTCCTTCTCCGTCGTCACCATCATCTGAGCCCCGGAATCACGACACACTTCCCTGATATTCTCCACATCCCCTGCCGTGTATACGTGATGATCGGGGAACGGAAGAAACGAAGCAATCTCCCCGCACAGGGACTCCAGCATCCTCCGGAAACCGTCGGGATTCGCTATGCCGGCAAATGCGCAAACCCTCTTCTCCATGAGATCGGCCAGCGGGAATCCTTCGTTCTTGCGGCCTCTCACAAGATCCACCGGCCTTCGCCGTCCTCTGAAAACAGGGATGGAGGGGATCGTTTCGAGAGGTGCCGTATCCGCCTCCTCTCCTGATGTCAGGATCAACGCGTCGGCCCTGCGCAGGGCCCCGTGCGGCTCACGCATCCCGCCCCGCGGCAGCAGAAACCCGTTCCCGAACGGTCGCTCCCCGTCCAGCAGGACAATATCGATATCCCGGGCCATACGGCGGTGCTGAAACCCGTCATCAAGTATCAGGACGTCTGAGCCGAACCGCTCAACAGCGAGCCTGCCCGCTCGGGATCTGTCGCCCGCGATAATGACGGGGATAGCCGGCAATCTCTGGGCGATCAGGACAGGCTCGTCGCCCGCCTCCGCCGGGTCCATCAGGACCGTACGGCCGTCCGATACCACGGCCGCATCGCTTCCACGCTTCCTTCTTCCCCCATACCCCCTGCTCAGTACGGCAGGCTTCCACCCGCGGTCGTTCAGCATGTCGGCCAGCATGATGACCGTGGGTGTCTTTCCGGTGCCGCCGACTACGATATTCCCCACACTGATAACCGGGCAGGGCATCCTGAGCACACGGACTATGCCCGTATCGTATAAAACATTACGGAGGGTTACACCGGAACGATACAGGAGGGAGGCCAGAAGGAGAGGAAGAAACCGCGCCCGTTTCCTGTCGTCACGCCATGTCCGGGTAGCAATTTTGCCGAGTCCCACCATCTCCTGCTCGCCACTGATGGACTTGTAAAAAACCCATGGTCCCGCTACCGGGCAGATGGAACAACGAAATGCACAGCAACCTCACCCCGAAGTCCCATCGGAATTATCAATACCGTGAGGCACGCAACAGGAGCCCGGTCGAAGCCGCTGATGCGAATCCTATCACCCCGCCCTTTGACCCGCGCCCTCTTGACGACTTTTACAGCGGAGTCTCACAACCACTGCATCCCCTGCTGGGGGGATATCCGGGTGACGGGCTCGCACACAGGTTACCGGCAGATTCCCCTTTCGGATTTTTCGATGAATGATACCAAGTGATCCACCTCGGGTGAATCCTTGATCGCCTCGCGTATCTTCTCCAGCGCAACCGAAAGGCGCAGCGACGATCTGAAGAGGATCCGGTACGCCTTTTTCAGAGAACTGATGGCCTCTTCCGAAAATCCTCGCCGCTTCAGACCGATCAGATTGAGGCCGTACGGCCGTGCATGATTCCCCGCAACAGTGACATAGGGAAGCACATCCTGGGTCACCGCAGACGCCCCGCTGACCATCGCATGGCATCCTATGCGGGTAAACTGGTGAATACCCGACAGGCCTCCTATGACGGCATAGTCTTCGACATGGATATGTCCGGCCAGGTTCGCGGCATTTGCCATGACGATGTGGTTTCCCAGTTTACAATTGTGGGCCACGTGACAATACGCCATCAGGAGGTTGTTGTCTCCGATGCAGGTCATCGATATATCGGCAGCCGTCGCCCTGTGTATCGTGACAAACTCCCGTATCGTATTGTTGTTGCCGATGATGACCTCGCACCGCTCCCCTCCGAACTTCAGGTCCTGGGGAGGTGCACCGATGGATGCGAACTGAAATATCCTGCAGCCGGTGCCGATCCGTGTGGGTCCCTCTATCACCGTATGCGGACCGACCACAGTCCCCCTGCCTATCCGCACACCCGGGCCGATAATGCTGTACGGTCCTATTGCAACGCCCTCTTCGATAGTAGCCTCGGACGATATGATCGCCGTTGGGTGAATGCCCATACCGTTCATGAATCCTTGTCAATACCCTTCTTATTTTTCTTGCCCGTTACCGCTGCTTCCAGTTGTTCCACCCTTTTCAGCAGGGTGCCGACCGTCTTTCTCATCTCGGGCAGACGCTCCGTGCACGCCTGGACACGGAGCCACGTGCGGTGCTGCATGTGGGGGTACCCGGATACGACCTGGTTCGGGGGCACACTTTCATGGACACCCGACTGGGCCCCGACCATGACATTGTCTCCGATGGTGATGTGGCCGACGATTCCGACCTGCCCTCCCAGTATCACGCTCCTGCCCAGTTTCGTGCTGCCGGAAATTCCGACCTGCGCGACGATGATGGAGTTTTCACCGATGACGACATTGTGGCCGATCTGCACCAGGTTATCGATCTTGGCTCCTTTTTGTATCCACGTTTTCCCCAGTGTGCCCCGGTCTATCGCGGTATTCGCTCCCACCTCGACGTCATCGTCTATCTGCACGATCCCTACCTGCGGCACCTTGCGGTTTTCAGCTCCCGGCTTCGCAAAACCGAACCCGTCCGCCCCTACGATGACCCCCGCATGAAGGATCACCCGTTTCCCGATCCTGCACCTCTTGTACACCACAACGTTCGGGTACAGTATGGATCCCTCCCCCACGGTCGCATCATCACCGACACAGACACCCGGATAGAGCAGGGCTCCTTTTCCAATGCTCACCCGCCGCCCGATGTATACCCCGGGGTACAGGGTGACACCTTCTCCGATGTCGGCATCGGGTTCGACAAAGGCCTTTGTGCTGATCCCCGGCGGGGGAAACTCATCGGGGCACAAAAGGGCGAGGCTCATGGCCATGGCATTGTACGGATCGTCGGTGACAATCAGGTTCTTGCCGGGACTGGGCGCCACCCCCGGTGAAACGAGGATTGCGGACGCACGGGTTTCGTCGAGCCGGTCTCTGTACTTGGGGTTTGCTATGAAGGTCAGATCCCCTTCTTCCGCCTCATCGATCCCGCGCACATTACTGACCCACACATCGGGATCCCCCACTACTATGCCGCCCACATGATCCGCGATCTCTCTGAGCTTTTTGCCGGCTGTCATCTCGGATATGCCTACTTCTTATTATACGCCTTATTGTACGCCTCTATCACCTTCTGCGTGATATCCCTCTCCTTGGCATAGTAGACAAAGCCACCGCTGTTTATGTCCATGATGCAGCCATATCCCCCCTTTTTACCGATGGCCTCCGCAACCTTGAGTATATCGGGCACTAACTTCCGGGACAGCTCCTGATCCCTCAGTCTCATCTCTGCATTGGTATCCTCGATGAATCGCTTGTAATCCCTGAACTCACGCTGATAGTCGAGCTCTTTTTCCTTGTAAGCGCTCTCCGTCAACACCGGGGCCTGTTTTTTGAGATCAGCCTGCATCTTCTGAAGCTTGCTTTCTATCTCCTGCCTCTCTGCCTTCTTCCCTTCGACAAACTTCTGCAGTTCAAGTCCCGCGGCCTTTCCGGCGTCCGATTCCAGGACAATTTTTTTCATGTCGACAAAGGCGATCTCGTCCGCCGCCGCGACGGGGACGCCCATCAATACAACCGACATAACCACCAAAATACTCATAACCTTTCTCATAAACAACTCCTCCCGTCGTCATGCATGGATTCGTCTCTTCTCAAGAGTATCTACATAAACATACCAATGGTAAATTCCCACCTGCTCGCAGCCTCGCCTGCCTTCTGGTCAAGAACGTACCCCCACTCCAGCCGCAGCGGACCGATCGGTGAATACCAGCGCACCCCCGTTCCCGCCGTTTCACGCATGTCGTCCAGATGATATCCGCTGTTCCACGCATTGCCTGTATCGAAGAAGACGACCCCTTTGATCCCGGCATCCTTGAGAAGGGGGAAAACAACCTCCGCGGTAAAATTCAGCATGGTCTCACCACCGATGGGATCACCTACTTCATCGACAGGCCCCACATCCCGCAGGCCCCTGAGGGAATTCATCCCGCCCAGTAAAAACCGCTCATAGACGGGGATCTCTTTCCCTTCGTTCGCCTGTATGTATCCCATCCTCCCGCGGATTCCGAAGACGTTATCCAGCGGCAGGGGGAAGAACCAGCTGGAGGCAGCCGTGTATTTCGTGAAACTGGTGTCACCCTGGAAGATCGTTCCCGTGTGCTCGACGGAAACACTGTTCTTCGACCCCTTCGAGGGAAAGATATAGTCATCTTTTGTGTCCCGTATGAGCGTCAGGGTAACCCCGCTCGAGGTGAGTGTCCCCTCCTGTCTCTTGATATAGTTCGATGCGTCTGTTGCGATATCCTTGACGGTGTCGGTGGTCAGCCGGTAGCCGATATAGCCCTTCACATACTCAAAGAGAGGATATCCCAGGGTTGTGCCGAATCCCTGGGTGTCGACGTCGTAGGCATCGTAATCCCGGCTCATGTCCCACAGATCAAACTTGCTCCACAGGGGCATATCAAACAGCCAGGGCTCTACAAAGGAGAGCTCATAACTCGTCTTGGTCCCCCCCAGGTAGGCGGAGAGGCTCAGGCTCTGCCCCCTCCCGAAGAGATTCTGCTGTGACACCTCGGTCATGAACACCATACTGTCCACGGCGCTGTACCCGGCGCCGACACTGAGCATGCCGGTGGGTTTTTCTCTGACGTGGACATCGATATCCATCAGCCCCTCTTCGGGCCCCTTTTCCGTCTGGAAATTGATCTCTTCAAAGTACCGGAGCCTGTTGAGCTGCATGTAGCTCGTCTTTAACTTGCCGCCGTCGTACAGGTCCCCCTCCACCGTCGCAAGTTCCCGGCGTATGACCTTGTCTCTCGTCTTGGTGTTCCCCGTGATGGAGATTCGGTTGATATATACCAGGTTGCCTTTCTCGATATTGTAGGTCACGTCGATCTTCTGTTCATCGTCCCTGGACAGGGTCCGCGGAACGACCGTGGCATAGGCATAGCCGTCTTCCTTGCAGGCCTCCGTCAGGATATCGACATCCTTTATGATGGCCTCACGATCGAAATAGTCTTTCTGGGTGATCTGAAGCCGCGTCATCAACTCGGACCGCGAAACATCGAGGGTATCCCCCGTAATCTTCACATCACCCACCCTGAATTGTTTCCCCTCGGCCACGGGTATCTTGACATATATCCACTTCCTGTCGTGGGTAATCTCCGGTTCGCCGATCGTGGCATTGACATACCCGTTATTCAGATAAAAGACCTTCAATCTGTCGATATCCTGCTTTAACTCGGCCTCATTGAATGTGCCGGAGTTCGATATAAAATGGAAGATGCCCCACTCCGAGGTCTCCATTATCTCCTTCAGTTCTTTATCCGTATACGCCCTGTTCCCCTCGAAGGCGATCTCCTTTATGTTCAGCTCTCTGTTCTCTTGTATGTCGAATACGACCCGCACACCCTTTTGCTGCTCATCCAATCGGTATGCGACCTGGGCGTTCAGGTAACCCTTATTCCGGTACAACGTTTTGATGGCCTCCACATCCGATTGTACCTTGTTGCGATTGAATACCTGCCGTTCCTTGACCGTCAGCAACCCCTCTATGTCCCCCTTGCTGATGTCGTCATACCCTTCGATATCCACGCCCGTTACCAGAGGCAGCTCTACCAGGGTAAACTCTATCACTTTCCCCTCATGCCCATCGGTTGCCTTCGCCGTGACGTCCTTGAAGTAACCCATCTGGTAGATGGATTTTATGTCGGAGGAGAGATCTCCCCTGGAAAAAAGCTTTCCCTTTGTGCTCTTCAGAACATTGTATATGGCATCGCTTTCGATCCTGAGGTTTCCCGTCAGCCGTATCTCGGCTATCCTCTGACCGGTCAGTACCTTCAGCAGGATATCGTTCTTCAGCCGCAATACCAGGGGATCAAGATCCCGGCCCTGGGCAACGACAGGGGAACGATATCCGCTTTTGACGTTTATCACACCGACGTCGGCGCTCAGCATGTCGCCCAGCTTGGTGAGACTCCCCGTAATGACAAATCCGGCTCCGGTCTGTTCACCGACACGAACGGCCAACCGATCATCTGCCTTTTGCCCTGTGATCAAATCGCGGAACGATTCTTCATCGGCAACGTCGATATACCCGGATTCTGCCAGGCCGGTTGACAGCTGAATGGTTATCTGCTGCTGCAATGACAAGGCCCCTTCTTTGGCATATATTTCGAAGGGGAGAATCGCCACCCTTTCGACACCCTCCGTGCCGGCAGGGGCAGGCGGAGCGGAAAAGACATTCAGGGGGGAGATAATACCAACGAGCAACAGGATAACAAGATACCCTCTGTACTTACAGATCATAGATCTTCCCATCCTTCAGGTTGATGGTCCGAGACATCCCATCGGCAAGCAATCTGTTGTGGGTAACGACGATAAGGGTGGTATTCTGCGCCTTGCCGAGAGCCAATAGCAGGCCTTGTATCTTCCCCCCCGTTTCCGCATCAAGATTTCCGGTGGGTTCGTCGGCCAGGATGACATCAGGATTCATCATGATGGCTCTCGCTATGGCAACCCTCTGTTGCTCGCCCCCGGAAAGCTCGCCCGGTTTGTGCGTCAACCTATCACCAAGCCCCACTTCCGTCAAGACAATCTCCGCCCTCCGGTCTGCATCTCTTCGTGACGCACCGTTTATCAGGGCCGGCATGGCGGCATTCTCCAGCGCGGTAAACTCGGGAAGGAGGTGGTGAAACTGGAAGACAAACCCTATTTTCTTATTTCTGAACTCGGCGCGCCGGCGCTCGTCCCATTCGAAGATATCCGCACCGTCAAAGAGAACCCGACCGGAGGTGGGGTGATCAAGCGCCCCGAGTATCTGAAGGAGGGTGGTTTTACCGGTACCGGAGGCCCCCAGGATCGCCACAGATTCTCCCCGCTCGATCCTGCAGTCTATCCCCTTGAGCACCTCGATCCGGGTTTCATCCTTGATGAAGGTCTTGGTCAGCTGGCGGATCTCTATCATCACACCCCCCGTCCCTTATTCATATCGCAGTGCCTCGGCCGGATCGAGCCTGGAGGCCCTCCATGACGGATATATCGCCGCCAGGAAACAGATAAGCATCGCCACACAGGCTATGGCGGCGACATCCCCGTAATCGACCTGCGAGGGAAGTTCGCTCAGGTAATAGACATCCTTCGGGAGGATCTTGAACCCGAAGAGGTTTTCTACGAATCGGCTTACCTGTTCCAGGTTCAGTGCAACGGTAATCCCGATCAGGCACCCGAGGGCTGTGCCGACCGCTCCGATCACCATCCCCTCTATCATAAACACCTTCATGATGCTCCGCGCCGTGGCGCCCATCGATTTCAGTATGGCTATATCCCTGGCCTTTTCCATAACCGTCATGATCAGTGTGGTGATGATATTGAAAGCGGCGACCAGCACAATCAGACTGAGGATGATAAACATGACCCGCTTCTCCAGCTTGAGCGCCGAGAAAAGATTCTTGTTCATCTCCATCCAGCTCCGCGCCCAGTAAGGGTACCCGAACGCCTGCTCTATGGTCTTCGCGATCTTTCCCGCCCCGTAGATATCGGCTACCTTGATCTCGATCCCGGTAACCGCATCCTTCATGTTGAGAAACTTCTGGCAATTCTCGAGTGACATGAAGACCAGCGTCGAATCATACTCGTATGAGCCCGACTCAAAGACACCGACTACGCTGAACTCCTTGATCTTGGGAACCACTCCCATGGGAGTGGGAATCCCCATGGGGAGCAGAATTTCCACGGTATCTGAAAGCACAACCCCCAGATTCTGTGCCAGTTCCTTTCCGACAACGATGCCGGGCGGCTTTGCCGTACCCTCCTCTCCCGCAAGAGAGGCGATATCCCCTTCCCTCATCTTTCCCAGGTTGATGACATCGGCCGACGTCTCGATCGACATGCCGCGCAGGATCACACCGGTGACCCTCCCCTCGTTTTTCAGCATCGCCTGGCCGTATATAAAGGGGGTGGAGGCCACCACGCCGTCGACCGTTTCGAGCTTCTCCATCACCGTGTGATAATCCTTCATTCCCCCGTCGTATTGCATCAGGACGATATGAGAATTGATGCCCAGGATCCTGTCGCGCAGCTCCGTCTCAAACCCGTTCATGACGGCCAGGACAATGATGAGGGCCGCAACACCCAGAAAAATACCGGCCACCGAGATAAAGGTGTTGACCGATATAAAGGTCTGTTTCCTTTTCGCCCTGAGATATCGAAGGCCTATGAAAAATTCATACGACATAGCACGGAAAGCCCAATAGTCAGCAAGAAGTTATCACGTTCGTCGGGGCACGGTTCCTGATCACCGTGCATCTCTCTTTGCCCTCATGTGGGGAAAGAGGATCACGTCCCGGATGGATGGAGAGTCAGTAAAGAGCATGACGAGCCGGTCGACCCCGATCCCCTCACCCGCCGTCGGCGGCATACCGTATTCCAGGGCGCTGATGTAGTCTTCATCCATTTCATGCGCTTCCTCGTCTCCCGCCTCACGTTCTTTCAGCTGCATCGCAAATCTGTTTCTCTGGTCTTCGGGATCATTGAGCTCCGAAAAGGCATTGGCAAGTTCTCTGCCGTAGATGTACAGCTCAAAACGATCGGTAAACCGGCTGTCGGCAGCGCTTTTTCTTGAAAGAGGAGAAACTTCTATCGGATAGCTGGTTACAAAGGTCGGCCGGATGAGCTTAGTCTCCGCCACTGCCTCGAAGATTGCCATGATGATCTTCCCCAGCGGCTCATCGTCTTCAACGGCCAGCCCCACATCTTGTGCGTACTGAACGGCCTTTGTCCTGTCTTCCAGGACGTCGGGTACGGCGTCCGAGTATTTCAGGATGGCCTCCTTCACCGTGAGGCGCTGCCAGGGGCGGGTGAGGTCGATCTCGGCACCCTGATATGCAAAGCGGAGAGCGCCGAATATCTCCATGGCGATGGAGGTGATCATCTCCTCCGTCAACACCATCAGGTCCTCGTACGTGGCGTACGCCTGATAGAACTCCATCATGGTAAATTCGGGATTGTGGGAGGTCGATATCCCCTCATTCCTGAAATTCCGGTTGATTTCAAAGACCCGTTCAAGCCCTCCGACGATAAGGCGCTTCAGGTACAGTTCCGGCGCAATGCGCAGGTAGAGATTCATGTCCAAGGCGTTATGGTATGTCTTGAAGGGACGAGCCACCGCTCCGCCGGCCATCGGCTGCATCATCGGCGTCTCCACTTCAAGAAAATCCCGCTCCTGCATGAACTCGCGCATCAGCTGTATGATCCGGCTCCGCGTGTAGAAGACCTCTTTCACCCCCGGATTCATGATGAGATCGAGAGGCCTCTGACGGTACCGGGCCTCGACATCGGTGAGCCCGTGCCATTTTTCGGGCAAGGGCCTCACTGCCTTTGACAGGAGTCGCATCTCATCGGCATCGACCGTGAGTTCGCCGGTCTTTGTCTTCAGGAGGCCCCCCGAGACAAAGACGATATCCCCCACATCGAACTTCTTGAAAACAGAGTAGCTGCCCTCGCCGACCTTGTCCCGCGCTATATATCCCTGTATTCTCCCCCCCCTGTCCTGAATATTTATGAATGCGGCCTTGCCGAAGTTCCGAACCGCCATCAGTCGGCCCGCCAGCGCAAACCTCTCCTCCATCCCCGCCAGTTCATCGTTGTCCATGTCACCGAACCGTTCGATCAGGGAGGTGGTGGTCGCGGTCACCGTCACATCATTCGGGTACAGATCGATCCCCATATCCTGCAGGGATTGCATCTTCTCCTTGCGCTTTCTCAGCAGCTCTCTCGTTTCATCCATCCGATAATCCCTTCATGCATGTCCGCTTCCACGGCACTTCTCCGGAAACGGACACGGATTAGTTTCTCATTCAAAAACGAGCAATTCTTCGCACGTTCAAAAAATCAAGGGATTGTCACAGAGATTGCGGAAAAGGGCCCCTTTTGAACAGAAACCAATTAAAAAACGTAAGGCAGTCCTACCTATATCCTTTTGCCCATTTAGTCAAGGATTTTGAGAAAAAGCATTGACAAAAAACCGCTATGATACTAGCATGCTGGCCTGTTTAGAAAACAGGGCCGCATGAGGACCGGGATGAAGCGGCGCCCCTGCTGCGTTGCGTTGAGGGGTTTTGCATGGTGAAAAGCATCATTAGCAAGAAGAGGGCTCTCGAGATTATCGACCGCTTTCACCGCTCAAAGGTGCTGGTAGTCGGAGATATCATGGTCGACCAGTTCATCTGGGGGAAGGTATCTCGCATCTCGCCGGAGGCCCCGGTACCAGTGGTGAACGTCACCTCTGAGAACCTGCTTCTGGGTGGATGCGCCAATGTGTTGAACAACGTGTTCTCCATGGGAGGAAAGGTCGCCGTCTCCGGCATTGTCGGAACGGACACCATGGGCATGTGGCTGATCGACACCTTACAGAAGATGGGGATCGATACGGCGGGCGTCATCATAGAAGAGGGACGCCCTACCATCGTCAAGACAAGGATCATCGCACACAGCCAGCAGGTGGTGAGATTTGACAGGGAGGAGAAGAAACCGGTTGCCCAAGACAGCTTGCAGAGGATCATAGCGTATATCAAAGCGACACAGGAAGACCTGGGAGCGGTGATCATCTCGGATTACAACAAGGGAGTCTTCTCGGAACGGCTCGTCCGAGAGATACGAGAGATCACTTCGAGGCGGGGCATCATCCTGTGCATCGATCCCAAACAGAGCGATTTTACCACCTATCGCGGGTGCGATCTGTTGACACCGAACCGTCAGGAGACGGAGCGCGCCCTCGGCAGGGAGATCGAGAGCAGAGATGACCTCATACAGGGCGGCGGCGCGCTTCTCAGGAATTTCGGCTTCAGGGCCCTTCTGGTAACGATGGGCGAAGAGGGAATGACGCTCTTCGAAAAGGACGGTGCCGTCACACATATCCCCGCCGTCGCACGGGAGGTCTTCGATGTGACAGGCGCCGGCGATACCGTCATCGGGGTCTTTGCCCTCTGTGTTGCGGCCGGGGCGACATTCACGGAAGCCGCTGTTCTTGCCAATCATGCAGCCGGCATAGCGGTCGGCAAGGTGGGAACGGCACCGGTCTACCGGGATGAATTGAAGAAGGCACTATGAGCAGGCCAACCTCCCCTGAACCGGTAAAGATACTATCCAGCATCTTCTCCGGGAGCACGGACACACTCCACAGGACGATACAGATCCTGTCAGAAACATGGGGGGATATTGATTACATAAGCGCCCTCTTACCCTTTACATATACCGATTACTACGCACAAGAATCGGGAGACCATCTCGTCAGGCGGTTTGTCACTTTTGAAACCCTGGTGCCCCCCGACACGCTCCCTGACATCAAGCTGGCTACAAACAGGGTGGAGGAAGCATTCATGCAGGATGGCAACCGTCTTGTCAATATAGATCCGGGGTACCTGTCGCCAGCCCATCTGATCCTTGCCACGGGGAAGGCCTATACACACCGTCCCTACATCCGGGACGGCATATATGCCGATTTGACCCTTATCTTCGTGGATCATACCTTCCGGCGGCTCGCATGGACTTACCCCGATTATGCGGACGAACACACCATCGCGATGTTCAACAACATACGAGAGAGATACATGATCCAACTGGCCCGGGAAAGGGCGAAAAATCATGTGAGGATACAATGATGCGCATACGTCAGGAACGGGGCACACCGGTGTCCCGTCCAACCCAGGAGAACACTCTATGATACGAAGCATGACCGGCTACGGGAGGGCTGAATCCGCCTTTGGGGGAAAGACACTGACCGTCGAAATCAAATCCCTCAACCACAGAAACCTCGAAACCAGTGTGCGGCTTCCCGCTTTTCTCGCCCCCCTGGAGATCAATATCAAAAAGAAGGTGGGAGAACGGGTAGCCCGGGGGAGAGTTGAAGTGAATGTCAGGATCGATTCGGACCCCGGCGCAAACGGCGCAGATACGTTGGAGGCGAACATCCCCCTTCTCAAAAGCTACTACGCCCTCTTAACCAGCCTGAAGGAATCCTTCCATCTCACGGATGAGATAACCCTGAATACCCTTGTCAGGCTGAAAGGGGGAATCTATACGTCGGAGCTCGAAATCGACCCCGAAGAGGTGTGGGACACCATGAAAGGAGCCCTGGACCATTCCATCGATTCTCTCGAGCAGATGAAAGAGGTCGAGGGCAGACTCCTCTATGACGATTTCACCGCACGTCTCGACACGGTCACCACCGGTATCGAGACATTAAAGGCACGGGTTCCGGAGGTGATCAAACAGTACCAGGAGAGGCTATCGACACGAATCCGGGAGCTGGCCAACGGCATGGAATGCGACGAGTCACGGCTGATCCAGGAAGTGGCGATCATGGCGGAAAAGAGCGATATCACCGAAGAGATCGTCCGCCTTGAGAGTCATGTGAAACAGTTCGGCACGATGCTGGACAGCGATGAGGCGATCGGCAGGAAAATGGATTTTCTGCTGCAGGAGATGCACCGGGAAATCAATACGATCGGTTCCAAGAGCAACGACCTGGCCATATCCGGCACCGTCATAGAGATCAAGACGGAACTTGCCAAACTGAGGGAACAGGTCCAGAATATCGAGTGATACGCAATGCGCAGGGCATACAGTGCCCGCAACTACGAATCGGACGGCATGAAACACACAGATAAGCAGGGACTCCTCATGGTCATCTCAGCTCCGTCAGGTGCCGGGAAGACGACGCTGTGCAAAGAACTTCTGGCGGAGTTTCCCGAGCTGCGTTTCTCGGTCTCATATACCACGCGCTCCCCGAGGAGGGGAGAACGGGAGGGGAGAGATTATCACTTCATCTCCGCCGAAGACTTTCGCGACAGGAGGGCTCGGGACGAATTTGTGGAGTGCGAAGAGATCTATGGCCATTGGTACGGCACCTCGAAAAGAGACATCGAAGAGATGACCGCACAGGGGTATGATGTCGTCCTGGATATAGACACCCGAGGAGCCCGTAATGTAAAGGACGTGTATCCCGGTGCCGTTTTCGTCTTCGTCATGCCGCCGTCTGTAAAAATTTTGAAAGAGAGGTTGCAAAAGCGCGGTTCGGAGACCGATGACACCATACGGGTGCGCTTCGACAGGGCCATGGAAGAGATACGGGCAAATGAATGGTATGATTATGTGGTATTTAATGATATAATAACCAATTCCGCAGTAATACTGCGCTCGATATACGTCGCCGAAAAGAACAGACGGCCTCGGCTCCAGAGCAGAATAGATGATTTTTATCGAATAACCGGAGGTACATAAACCCATGGCACGCGTTACCGTTGAGGACTCCCTGGAAAAGGCAAAAAACAGGTTTGCCCTGACACACCTGACAACCCAGAGAACAAAACAGCTCCTGAGAAAATCAAAACCTCTCAGCGAAAAGAAAAATAATCGGGAAATAGTTACCGCTCTGCGCGAGATAGCGGAGGGAAAGGTGACATACGCCCATCATGAGATCCTCGATAGGGGACTGATGGATGTTCGTCCCGCCGAACTCCCCGCAGACGCGATGGACATGGCCGAAGATGCAAACGCCGAAGAGCAGCCGTGACAGACTGATCTTCGCCCTTGATCTGGGAGAAGAGATAGACGATGCCGTGAGATGGACCGATCTGCTGAAGGATCATGTGGGGATGTTCAAGGTGGGGAAGGAGGCGTTCACCCGTTTCGGTCCCGACATCGTTTCAAAAATACAAGAGAGAGGCGGGAAGGTCTTCCTCGATCTGAAATTTCATGACATTCCGAACACCGTGGCAATGGCCTCGCAGGCCGCGGTGAAGCTGGGTGTTTCCATGTTCAACATCCACGCGCTCGGGGGACGGGAGATGATGGAGCGGGCGGTTGAAGCCGCCAAGACGACCGCACAGTCCCTGGGAACCCCTCCCCCGGTGCTTCTCGCAGTCACTGTCCTTACCAGTTTGAATAATTCCGACATCAAAGGAATGGGATTCGGATGCACCACCGGGGAACTCGCCCTCAAACTTGCCGTATCGGCCAGGGATGCGGGTGTCGCCGGCGTTGTGGCATCCCCACAGGATGTGATCCCCATAAAACAGGCGTGTGGAAAGGACTTCATGATTGTAACCCCGGGTATACGGCCTGACGACAAGGTAACAGGGGATGACCAGAAGAGAATCCTGACACCGCGGGACGCCATCGCCGCGGGGGCGGATTACCTGGTGGTGGGCAGGCCCATACGGCTGGCCGAGGACCCCGTGGCCGCGGCGGACAGTATCACTGAAGACATATCCGCTGGACTTCGTTAAGAGTTCAGGTGCACCCAGAGGCAAATCCATGCAGGTAATTTATGGTGTTCATCCGGTTGCGGAGGCACTGAAGGACGACGGCGGGATAGAGAGGGTGTTCCTGACCCGAGAGGCAAGGAAGGGCGGTGTCCGGGAGATCGTGGACCGTGCTTCTCGGAGAAAGATACCGGTCGTCTTTACGGATAGGGAGCACCTGAATACTATCGCCGGCACACATCACCATCAGGGTGTTGTCTGCATATGCGAGGAATACCGGTATGCGGGCCTCGATGAAATCCTCCGCAGCTGCACGCCCCAAAGCAATGCGTTAATCGTGGTTCTCGACGGAATTACCGATCCCCAGAACCTCGGCTCGCTTATCCGGACGGCGCTCTGCTTCGGAACAACGGGACTGGTCATACCCGAAAATCGAGCGGCGTCCGTTACCCCCTCCGTCATCAAGGCTTCTGCCGGAGCGGCTCTCCGTCTTCCCGTTGCCATGGTCGTCAACATTGCGCGAACCATCGACCGGCTGAAGGAAGAAGGGTTCTGGATATACGGCGCCGACGCCAGCTGCGGGGAAGGAGTGCGCTCCCCCGATTACGGCAGTCATGTGGGCCTCGTCCTGGGGAGCGAGGGGAGGGGGATGCGGCCCCTGGTCAGAAGAAAGTGTGACATCCTGGTCTCCATCCCGATGACCGGTGGCCTCGATTCCCTGAACGTGTCCGTAGCCGGAGGCATCATCCTCTATGAAATAACACGCCGCTGGGATACCCTGAAGGCAGGGGGAGAAAGGAGTTAGGGATGCCGGTATACCTCTGGGAGGGGACGACCAAAACGGGTGAGACGAAAAAGGGCGAAATGGAGGCGGCGGATGAAAGCGGCGTGAGGATGCAGCTGCGCCGCCAGCGCATCAAGCCCGAGCATATCAAGAAAAAGCCAAAAGATCTTCTCGAAGCCATCCCCTTCTTTCGGCAGAAAATCAAGGAACGTGAGGTGGTGGTGTTCACGCGGCAGTTTGCGACGATGATCAATGCCGGCCTGCCGATCATCCAGTGTCTCGATCTGCTGGGTGAAGGAGAGAAAAACCGGACATTCGCACAGACAATCAAGGCGATAAAAGAAGATATTGAAGGGGGAACCGCCCTCTCCGATGCCCTCAAGAAATACCCCCGCGTATTCGACGATCTGTTCGTCAATCTGGCTACTGCCGGAGAAGCGGGCGGCATCCTGGACGTCATCCTCGATCGTCTTGCCACATACATGGAAAAGGCGCTCGCTTTGAAACGGAAGGTCAAGGGGGCCATGACATATCCGATCACCATTCTCGTCGTTGCCGCGGCGGTTGTCATCCTGCTCCTGTACAAGGTCGTTCCCGTTTTTGAAGAGCTGTTTGCGGGTATGGGATCAGCACTGCCCGGCCCCACACAGTTTCTTGTTGACGCGAGTCGTTTTGTCCAGCACAACATCCTATACATACTGGGCATCATCGTTCTCCTCGTTTTTGCCTTCAGGAGATATTACAAAACCGATCGGGGAAGACTTCTGATAGACCGGACTCTGCTCAAGTTACCCGTCTTTGGCATCCTCCTCAAAAAGGTTGCCGTGGCAAAATTCTCGCGGACCCTCTCCACCATGATGGGCAGCGGCGTTCCGATCCTTGACGGGCTTGAGATCGTCAGCAAGACGGCGGGGAACAAGGTCGTTGAGAACGCCCTGATGAAAACCAGAAAAAGCATCAGCGAGGGGAGGACCATCGCCGAGCCCCTGTCGGAGGCGGGGATATTCCCCTCCATGGTTGTCTCCATGATAGCGGTCGGCGAAAATACCGGTGCCCTTGATGCCATGCTGGCGAAGATCGCCGATTTTTATGACTCTGAGGTGGATGTGGCCGTGAGTGCTCTGACCTCACTCCTCGAACCCATCATGATGGTGTTTCTGGGAGGCATTGTGGGAGGGATGATCGTGGCTCTCTATCTGCCCATCTTTTCGATGGCAGGCGCGGTCAGCGGGTAGATGACCTTACAATGGTCGGGATGGCGCGATTTGAACGCGCGACTCCTGCGTCCCGAACGCAGTGCCCTACCAGGCTGGGCCACATCCCGACAAGGCTTCTGACTATATAATTTGTCCCCAAATGTCCATAAAAAAATGCAGGCGGCCGGGGCGGACGTTAAAATAGCGTCGCGACTTGTCTGGAGCAATAATTCATGATATTGAATTATTCAAATACCATTGGTATGCAGGAGGAAGCAGTTCAGTGATCATTTATGACCTCAAGTGTGAGAAGGAACACACCTTTGAAGGGTGGTTCAACGACAGAAAGGCCTTTGAAGAGCAGAGAAGGAAAAAACTCGTCACCTGCCCCGTATGCGGCAGTTCAGAGATAGACATAGTCCTTTCCACGATCACGGTCATGGGTAAGGACTCCGAGAAATTGAAGGATGCAGGCAACAAGGAAATCTCTCCCATGAAGGCGCTCCAGATGTTCCATGAATATATGGACAAGACATTTGAAGACGTGGGGAGCAAATTTGCCGAAGTTGCGCTCCGCATACATGCCGGCGAAGAAGACATCAGAAACATAAAGGGAACTACAACGGAACGGGAGGAGGCCATCCTGACGGAAGAGGGTGTTCCCTTCATAAAGATCCCCATACCCAAATTCGACAGCTGACTCCGACGCAATCGGAGTTCTTCCCATGGGAAAACGCTACAACAACATCCTGGATCTGATAGGGAATACCCCTCTCGTCGAGATTCGTCGACTGAATCCCAATAAAAACATCACGATCTACGCCAAGCTGGAGGGAGCCAACCCCGGAGGGTCGATCAAGGACCGGACCGCGCTCTACATGATAGAGAGGGCCGAGGAGCGCGGCGATCTTACCCCGGAGAAGACCATCCTGGAAGCCACCAGCGGCAACACCGGCATCGGCCTCGCCCTGGTCGCGGCGGTCAAGGGATACAAACTGACCCTGACCATGCCCGAATCGGCGAGCGAAGAACGCAAGAAGATACTGAGAGCCATGGGTGCTCAACTTCGCCTCACACCGGCCGAGCTCGGGACCGACGGCGCGATCGAGGTGGCGTACGAGATGCTCCGCGAGGAGCCGGAGCGATACTTCGCCACCGACCAGTTCAACACCGAAGACAACGCGCTGGCCCACTACTATGGGACGGCGGAAGAGATCTGGCAGCAGACGGGCGGGACGGTTACCATGGTGGTGACCACCCTGGGGACATCCGGGACGGCCATGGGAATCTCCCGGAGGCTCAAGAAATACAACAAGGATATCAGAATCATAGGCGTAGAGCCCTATCTCCACCATAAGATACAGGGGCTCAAGAATATGCAGGAGTCATATCGCCCCGGTATCTTCGAAAAAAGCCGCCTCGACGAAAAGATCAACATCCTGGACGAAGACGCCTTCGAAATGGCAAGAGCTCTGGCCCGCTCCGAGGGGCTCTTCGTGGGGATGAGCTCCGGCGCTGCTATGCATGTGGCCCTCGAAAAGGCGCGGGAGATGGAAGAAGGGGTGATCGTGGTCATCTTCCCCGACGGCGGGGAGCGGTACCTCAGCACACCCCTCTTTTCGGACCAAGAAGAGGTCTCGCTCCACCTGTACAACACGCTCACCCGGACCAAGGAATCCTTCAAACCGCTCAACAGCGACCAGATCCTGATGCATTCATGCGGTCCGACCATGCACGAGGTCCCGCATATCGGGACGTACCGCCGCTTCATCGTGGCGGACATGATCGCCCGCTACCTGGAGTTCAAGGGATACAGAGTCAAACACATCTCCAACATCATAGACCTGGCGGACCGGTCTGTGCGAGGCGCAGAGAAGGCCGGCATGAACATCCGTGAGTTCACCCGCGGACATATGGAGGCATTCTTCAACGATCTGGATAAACTCAGCATCAACCACGAAGGCATCTATCCGACGGCGAGCGAGAACGTCGATTCGATGATACAGCTGGCGGAGCGGCTTGTGGAGAAGGGGTACGCATACGAAAAACTGCGGTCCGTTTATTTCGACATATCGCGCCTCGACGGTTACGGGGCCTTATCGAACATAGACCTGGCACAGGTGCGCCACTCCCGGACGGTCGACCAGGATGATTACGCGAAGGACAGCCCCGTCGATTTCAATCTCCTCAAGCGGTCAACCCTGACGGAGCTGAAGGAGGGTATCTACTTCAAGACCAGGTGGGGAAACGTGAGACCGGGCTGGCATCTCGAATGCGCGGCCCTCTCCATGAAATACCTGGGGGAGTCCTTTGACATCTACCTGAGCGGCGCCGACATCATCTTCCCGCACTGCGAGAACGTGATGGCGATCGGGAAGGCCGCCACGGGGAAAAATATCGCGAACTACTGGCTCGCCTCCGAGCTCGTCATGCTGGACGGCAAGAAGATGTCGCGTTCCCTGAACAACTTCTTCTCCATGGCCGACCTCGAAGAGAGGGGGTACACCGGGCGGGAGATCAGATACTTCCTCCTCAGTTCTCACTACCGGAAACCCCTGGCCTTTTCATTCGGGGCATTGGACACTGCCTGCAACACGGTCAAGAGACTCAACACCTTCATACAGAGGCTGTTGCGATTCACCCCGGGAGACGGTTACGGGGAGACCGAGCAGTTTATCTATGACGTCAGGAAGGGATTCGTCGAGGCCATGGACGACGATCTCAACATATCGGGGGCCCTCGCCTCCCTCTTCGAATTTGTCAGAAAGATCAATATCCCCCTGGCGGCCAACCGGCTTGACGCCCGGCAACGGGACCTGATCCTCGATACCATGCAGCGGATCAACTCCGTCCTGCGTGTCATGGATTTTGAGGAAAAGGCGCTCAGCGAGCAGGCCTCACGGCTGATGCAAAAGAGGACAAAAGCCAGAGCGGACGGCAACTGGGAGGAATCCGACCGGCTGCGCCGGGAGCTCCAGGCATTGGGAATCCTCGTTCACGACACACCGGAAGGGACGACCTGGACTTTGCAGTAACACAGTTGATCCAGAATCCGTCTTTCCCTTTGGGCAGATTGAAACGGTATCCTGATGAAAATCATATCCCTCGTTGTCATTCTGATAGCGGCCTATCTGCTGACCCAGTGGGGTGTCATGTGGAGGACAAAACGTACCTGCATGACCATCATCAGAGACCTCGATGGGAGACGAGCTCACTCCCCCGCGTCTGCCGTTGCGCTCCCATATGCTCAAAAAAAGGGCATGTTCCATATCGGCCTGAGAGACTACAAGCCCCAGGCGCTCCAATACCTGATCCACAGGGAGATAGTCGGCACGACCGATGACGGCAGGTTTTATCTTGCCGGTAGTGCGCAGGAAGCAAGAAACATACAACTGTAAGATTCCTCCGGGGAGATGCAACCGTCATCTCCGGCCCGGGGGCGGTCCCGCTATCGGTGTCGCCTCACCCCCACCCTCTCACATAATCCGTAGACGGGGCACTGACTGCACAGGGGTGAGACGGGCCGACAGGTAGCCCTCCCGAATGCCACCATGAGGGTATTGTACTGTATCCAGTACTCCCGGGGGAGTTTTGCCCGCAGGGCGTATTCCGTCTCGTCCGGTGTCTTTGTTGCGACGTAGCCCAGGCGGTTCGAGATCCGGTGGACGTGCGTATCCACGCATATTCCCTCTCCCCCGTATCCCAGCGTGACGACCAGATTGGCGGTCTTTCTCCCCACCCCCTTGAGCGAGAGCAGTTCGTCGATACTGTCTGGCACGCGGGAGTCGAATCGATCCACCAGTTCGCGGCAGACATACAGGATCGTCCGAGCCTTGTTGCGGTAGAAACCCACCGGATAGATGGTCGCGGCGATCCGATCCGGTGAGAGTCTCAACATCTCCTCGGGGGTTGAAGCCAATGTGAAGAGCCTTTGGCTGGCCGCCTCGGTCACCTCATCCTTGGTCCTCAGACTGAGGAGCGTCGAGATGAGGATCTCAAAGGGAGAGCCTTTTCTTTCAGCAAGTTCTGAGACAATGGGAAGCTTGTTCGCTGCGATGGTTTGTCTGATGGCTTCGATAACAACCGTTATATCGGAATCTCTCATAGGCCATGCTGATCGGCGGCCGGTAATTTCCCCGGATACCGGCCGCCGGAAATATCTCAATCGTATCCCTCTTCATCGGCAAGGATATCCAGATGCAGGGTTGCGATATCCTCTACATCCAGGTTGGGTGTCTTTTCCATTTTTCTGAAGTCGACCGCTTTGATATATTTGTTGCAGACGTTGCATACATCGACCCGGTACTTCTCCTCGTCCTCGATGGTGAAGTAGGCAAGGGTCTGCTGGTCCTCATTTCCGCAGAAGGGGCATCGGATGCGCTTGAACTGCCACTCGAACCCGCACTGGCCGCAGAAGAGAAACCTCTTGCCTCCTTCTCCTCTGAGCTCCGATATCTTCGGCTCCCTGCCGCATATGGGACAGTAACCTTCGGACCATTTCGATCCGGTAATGGTGTCCCGGTACTTTTCAGAGAGGAACTCCAGCGCCGGCCGCAGGCTCTCCTCAACAAGAAATCCCAGCAGATCGAAGACGCCTTCTTCGCTCTCATCCGAAACCTCTATATCCTGTTGGAGGAGGAAAGATGCGCGGACCATCTCTCCGTAGTCGAGCGCGCCGGAATTGATCCTTCGTATGATGTCGCCCGTTTCTTCCAGTGCCCTTTTCTGGGCGATCTCGAGGAGGGCGATGAAGTATTTCTTCGGTTCTTCGAGATCGAAGGTACCTCCGGGGAAATCAACGAGGGGGAGCCCGCCGGCAACCTTTTTCTCTATCAGCGACTCGTCCACGTTGAAGATATCCCCCGTAACCTTGCGGCGGTACTCTTCCCGCAGGATCAGGACCTCCTCAAGGATGTCGAGCAATTCCTCATAATGAGGATTCATATGTTTGTACCCGTCAATCATCTGCAGGGTATCACTCAAGACCTGTGCCATTGATTCACCTCGTGTGGGGTTTTCAAATGAAGCACCCCTATATATGCTTTTCCCGACAAATTCAAGCAATTCTTGTCCCGGCAAAAAAGGGGCCTGTTCTCATGAAACAGGCCCCCTCTCTGCAAGAGCGCTTCACGCCGGAGGCGTGAAGTATGTTCCTATTCCGAAACCTCCAGCTTTCCAGATTCCTCCATCTCCCTGAGCCATTTCGGGCACTGTTTCTCCGCCCAGGACCGTGTGACCCACCCCGTCAGGATGGCGGACACGGAACCGGGGACACCGACGGTGCCCAGGTAGAGGTGGATAAAGAAGAAGGGAAAGATCACCAGAAACCCGAGAGCGTGCAGGGGATACATCCACCGCACCAGATCCACCGGGAGCCCCAGCGGGAACCACATAACCAGCCCGGTGACGATCATAATCACCCCGAAGAATGCCACTGCCCAGAAGAAGGCCTTCTGCCCGGGGTTGTACTTCCCCGTCTCGGGGACCTTGTCGACGTGCCAGAGGTACCCGCCCGCCACCTTGATCCATTCCAGATCCTCGGGAAACTTGAATATACCCGCCTCTTTCCACCATATCAGTATAGCAAAGAGGAGCGCCGGGATAAACACCAACCCCGAGAAGTTGTGGATCAGCTTCAGATTCTTCAAGCCCCCGACCGGAACCGCGAGGAAATTGAACGAATGGAACATCATCCCCAGGCCCGAAATCATCAGGATCAGGCAGGAGATGGCCATCCACCAGTGCACGATCCGTTCAAAACCGTCAGACGCCTTTATCATTCCTTTTTTCATCTTATTCGCCTCCTTCCTTGCCAACCTGATCCCCATCACCGCTGGTATCCTTGGGACCGTGGAGGATGTAATGCAGGAAGGCTCCTCCAATGACACCGCCGGCCGCAAGCAGGCTGAGCGGCTTGAGCCAGTCCTTCCAGGCGATGACGGAGAAGGGGATCCTCGGTTTCTCCGGAAGCCTGTCATAGACGCCGGCCTTTCTCGGAAGGACGTATATCATGTGCGTTCCATCCACGAAGGTGTCTCCGTAGACAGAGGCGTCGCCGCCCAGTTCCTTGGCCCGCGCATATGCGATTTTCAGCATCTCATCCTTGTCACCGAAGCGCAGGGCACCGGTGGGACAGGCCTTGACACAGGCCGGGATCATCGCGTTGTCGATCCGGGAATAACACATGTCGCACTTGAGGATCTTGTCGGTCTCGGGATCGTATTTAGGCACCTCGAAGGGGCACGCAAAGACGCATTCCTTGCAGCCGATACACTTCGCGCTGTCGAGAGCGACGGTTCCGTACTTGGTATGGTACAGGGCGCCGCTCGGGCAGACCTTCACACAGGCCGCGTCGGTGCAGTGCATACAGGCATCATGCCTGAACAGCCAGTCGACGGTGCCGTTGTCGGATATTTCCTGGAATCGTATGATATTCCAGGTGTTCGGCTGGAGATCCGGCGGATTCTGATAGGTGCCATAGTTGACGGTCTGCTTCGCCGGGAGCTGGTTCCACTGCTTGCACGCCAGCTGGCATCCCCGGCAGCCGGTACACTTGGAAAGATCGCACAGTTTGATCTTCTCGGACATGGCTTACACCTCCTTCCTTTCGACATTGACCATGAAGGCCTTGCTCTCCGGGATCATGGTATTGGCATCACCGATGAACGGGGTCACGATATTGGCGGAATCGCCGAAGGTGAAGACCTCCGGTTTCTTGTCGCCATGGACGAATTCCCTCATCTTCGTGGTGACCCAGCCGTAGTGCCACGGGATCCCGACCTCATGAATCGTATTGCCGTCGATGTTGAAGGGTTTCCACCTGTCCGTCACGATCGCCACGGCATCGACCTGTCCCCTGATCGACTTCACGGTGACGATCTCGCCGTTTTTGATCCCCTTGTTCTTCGCAAGCTCCATCCCGATCTCCACGAACATGGAGGGCTGCATCTCGGCCAGCCACGGGCACCACCTCGTCATGAGACCGGTCTGCCAGTGCTCGCTCACCCGATAGGTCGAGCAGACGATGGGGAACCGCGGATCGCAGGTCGCCCGGGCGTCCACATCTGTCCCCGTCCCCTCTTCATCCCACCGTTTGATCGTGGGATTGACGAACTGGGGAGAGAGTATATTCTTCTCAATGGGGCATTCCAGCGGCTCATAGTGCTCCGGGAAGGGGCCGTCCGCCAGTCCGGGTCCGAAGATCGAACCGACACCCTGGGGCTTCATGATGAAGGGAGGCCGCCCGGCGCCCGGCGCTGCCACGCCGTCCGGTACATCGCCGACCCACGAGGAACCGTTCCAGATAATAACCGGGTGCTCCGTGTCCCAGGGTTTCCCCGTTTCCGGATCGACGGAGGCGCCGTTGTAGATGATCCGCCGGTTGACCGGCCAGGACCACGCCCATTCAGGGTAGAGGCCGATGCCGGATTCGTCCTTCTTGCTCCGGCGGGCCGCCATGTTTCCCTTCTCGGTATAGGAATTACAGTAGAGCCAGTTCCCGGAGGAGGTGGAACCGTCATCCTGGAGGAAGGCGAAACTGGGAACCAGCGTTCCCTTCTTGTACAGCGTCCCGTTGATCTCCTTGTCCTCGAGGAAGTAGCCGTTGATCTCCTTGGCGATATAGTGGACGTCCAGGTGCCGGACCGTGCCATCGACATCCTTGGGGCCATAATCCCAGGACATCTTGGTGATGGCCTCCTTCAGCGGACCGCCTTCCTTCTCGTAGAGTTCCTTGACCTTATAGAAAAGCTCCGAGATGATCTCTCCGTCAGGCATGGCCACGCCGGGAGAATCGACCGCCTTGTACCGCCACTGCATCCAGCGCCCGCTATTGATAATAGATCCCTCTTTTTCAATCGATGCGGAGCAGGGAAGCATGAAGACCTCTGTCTTGATCTTCTTCGGGTCCATCCCGGGGCCTTTCCAGAAAGAGCCGGTCTCGTTGTCGAAGATATTGACGTTGACCATCCAGTCGAGTTTGGTCATGGCCTGGCGGGTCTTGTTGGAGCTGGCCCCGCTGCAGGCGGGATTCTGCCCCCACGAGAAGAAGCCGGTAAGCTTTTCCTTATACATAGCATCAAAGAGACTCAGCCACGAGTAATTCTGGCCGTCATCCAGCTTCGGCAGGTAGCTGTATGCCTCTTCCAGGGTCGCGTTCATGCCGTAATGAGCCCGCAGGAAACTTGCCACATACTTCGGGTAGTTCTTCCACCAGTTGAGGCTGTTCGGCTCTACCGTCGTGGGCGTGTTCTTGGCGTTGTACGCCGCCAGGGTCGGCAGAGAAGCCACCGGGGTCTTCAGATACCCGGGAAGGATGTGGAAGAGCAGTGCGTGATCGGTGGAACCCTGGACGTTGGACTCGCCACGAAGCGCGTTGACACCGCCGCCGGCGACTCCCATATTCCCCAGGAGGAGCTGGATGATGCTCATCGCCCTGATATTCTGGACGCCGACCGTATGCTGGGTCCACCCCATGGCATACATGATCGTCCCCGCCTTCCCAACCGCACCGGTCTTCGCATACGCCTCATACACCTCGAGGAGTTTTTCCTGCGGCGTTCCGGTGATCCGGGACACGATATCCAGATTGTACCGGGAATAGTGTTTCTTCAGGAGCTGATAGACACAGCTGGGGTCCCTCAGGTTCATATCCCTTTTGACGACACCCCTGAAATCCGTCTGGAAGGCCCACGTAGA
This sequence comes from Deltaproteobacteria bacterium, assembly GCA_016934695.1. The sequence continues at coordinate 429 of JAFGSH010000071.1, read as the reverse complement.
TTTGTCGTATTTGGTCCCTTGGAGACCGGAGAAAACACCGTCGTTCTCTCCGGGGAGTGTGAAGTCGGGATTTACCAGAAATGGAGCGTTGGTATAGTGTTTGACGTATTTCTCCTGGATCAGATTGTTCTCCAGGATATAGTTGATCATGCCGCCCAGAAACGCTATGTCGGTTCCTGATCTCAAGGGGGCGTAAATGTCGGCCTTCGAAGAGGTCTGCGTGAACCGCGGATCGACACTGATCAGCGTCGCGCCGCTCTCCATAGCCTTGGTCACATACTTGAATGAGATTGGGTGGTTGGAAGCCGCGTTACTTCCCATGATGAGCACACAATCACTGTACTGGATATCGATCCAGTGATTGGTCATCGCACCGCGTCCGAACGACTCTGCCAGAGCCGCAACAGTCGCGGAGTGTCAGATACGGGC
>JAFGSH010000070.1 GCA_016934695.1 Deltaproteobacteria bacterium | reverse complement strand
GATCAGCTCGCCCTGGACATGAGCTCCGACAATATCATCGAACACCAGCTCAGATTCTCGGGCTTCGTCAGCCACTACGCCTCCGAAGAGAGGGATTCCATCATCAAGGTGGGGAAGGGAAAAGAAAAATATATCGTGACCGCGGATCCCCTGGACGGCTCCTCTCTGGTGGACACCAACCTCGCAATCGGGACCATTATCGGTATCCACAAGGGCCCCACCATCCTGGAGGAGGGGGACAAGAGCCTCGTCGCCGCAATGGCGATCATCTACGGGCCCCTGATTACGATGATCTATTCGGCGGGGAAGGGAAGCCATGAGTTCGTCCTCAACAAGGAGGGGGAATATGTCCTCTCCGGTGAGAATATCACGTTCAAAGAGCGGGGAAACATACTGGGTACCGGGGGACTCAGGAGGGACTGGACGCCCGAGCACCGCGCGTACATCCGGGAGTTGGAGGACGAGGGGTACAAGGTGCGGTACAGCGGCGCGTTCATCTCCGATGTCAACCAGATCCTGATCAAGAGAGGAGGAATCTTCTCCTACCCGGCGCTGCAGGAAAAGCCCGAAGGGAAGCTCCGCCTCATCTTCGAACTCCAGCCCCTGGGATTTCTTGTCGAACAGGCGGGGGGGATGGCGACGGACGGAAGACAGCGCATCCTCTCTGTAAAACCGAAAACCATCGGCCAACGGTGCCCCATCTACATAGGGAGCAGGTACGAGGTGGAAAAGGCGAAGACATTCCTGGGGGACTGACCCGCCGCCCGACACCCGACAGGCCGAATATTTGTACAGGGAGAGTTGCCATGATCTACCAGACCATCGACCAACTGAAGAAGGGCATCGCCGGTATCCTGGCAATCGACGGGGGCGATGTCGTCATCTCGGACGAACCCCGCCTGCGGGGGACCCTGATCGACGACCTGGCCTATTCCGCCGTGCTCAGCGCCGACGATGCGGTGAAGTCATCCGCCCGGTGGCTGATCCGGAGGGCGGGGGCACAGCTGGGGTGCATCTCCGCCTCGATCCAGGGCCTCTACGAGGCGATGGGGAGCGGCACCGTTTCCGGATTCACGGTACCCGCCATCAACCTGCGCGGGATCACCTATCACAGCGCCCAGGCGGTATGCCGCGCGGCCATGAAGGCCGGTGCCGGGCCCGTCATCTTCGAGATCGCCCGTTCGGAGATCGGGTACACCGACCAGCGGCCGGCCGAGTACATCGCCGCGGTGACCGCCGCCGCCATCAAGACCGGCTACACACCCCCCCTCTTTCTCCAGGGTGATCACTTCCAGGTCAACGCAAAGAAATACGCCGCCGACCCCTCCGCGGAGACCCAGGCGGTCACAGCGCTGATCAGGGAGGCGATCGAGGCGGGGTTTTACAACATCGATATCGACGCCTCCACCATCGTCGATCTGAGCCGGCCGACCATCAAACAGCAGCAGGAGGGAAACTATTCGATAACCGCGGATGTAACGGCCATGATCCGGGAGCTGGAGCCGGAAGACGTGACCGTGTCGATCGGCGGCGAGATCGGTGAGATAGGGGATAAGAACACCACGGTGGAGGAATTCACCGTCTTTATGGACAGCTACTTCGAAGCGCTCCGCAAGAAGGGGAAGAGGCTGAAGGGGATCAGCAAGATCAGCATCCAGACGGGGACCACCCACGGGGGCGTTCCGCTGCCCGACGGTTCGATCGCGGAGGTAAAACTGGATTTCGGCACCCTGGAAGATATCTCACGCGTGGCGAAATCCGCGTACGGCCTGTCCGGCGCCGTTCAGCACGGCGCGTCAACCCTCCCCGACGAGGCGTTTCATCGCTTCCCGGAGACGGGGACCGCCGAGATACACCTGGCGACGGGTTTTCAGAATATCATCTACGACAGCAGTCACTTCCCCGCGGAACTGAGAGACAGGATATACGCGTACATCGACGCGAACCTGAGGGGTGAAAAGAAGGAAAAGGACTCCAACGAGCAGTTCATCTACAAGACCAGGAAAAAGGCCCTGGGCCCCTTCAAGAAGGATATGTGGGGTCTTCCGCCCGCCATCCTGGAGGCGATCGGTGCGGAACTGGAGGCGAAATTCGCATTCCTGTTCGGCAAGCTCAATCTGCACGGCACGAGGGACATCGTGGACAGGTGGGTACAACCGGTCGATATCCCCCTGGATGTCCCGCCGTCGTTGAAACAATAGAACTCCCTCCAGAGCGGGGATTTCATGCAAGCCCTCTCTGCCGCACCTGCTGCGGATGGGTGGGTGTCTTCGCCCGTCCATCCGCCGGGCAGCGGTTCGGCCCTCCCGGGGGCATCCGGTGGAAGTCCGCGACCCGGAAATCCGCAACTGCCCGCACCGGCCGAACATTTACCTTGACAGCAAGGCACCGTTCCTATATTTTTTCCGAGGGGTATGCTACGATAAACTGATTTCATTCAAGATATTCTCAGGGGGGAATACATGGAAACAGGCATGATGATACTCGGTTTCCTTATGTCGGGGCCGAAGACCGGCTACAAGATCAAGAACATAACCGGGAAGATGATGATAGCGTACAACCTGAGCCTCAACCAGATTTACCCCGCACTGCGCAAGCTTGAAACCGCCAACCTGGTGAAGAAAGAGGTGGTCTTCCAGACCGGCAAGCCCAATAAACATATGTACACCATCACCGAGGAGGGGAAAAAACTCTTCAAACAAAGCCTCACGGCGCCGCCGGATCCCATAAACTACGATCTTGATTTTCTCACCAAATTGTTCTTTTTCAGGTTCCTCGACAGGGAGAACATCCTCCATCAGTTCGAACAGGAGATCATCTCCCTTGACGAACAACTGGAGGATTTCGAGCAGGTAGAACCGATCGTGGATCAGGAGGGGAACGAGGACGGCCGTTTCATCTATTCAACCATCGTCTCCTTCATACAGTTGCTGAGAGACCGGTACTCGGCTGAGCTTGAACGGAGAAAAAAGGCATACGCCTCTCAGCAGTCGTAACAATGAACACTGTCTCCCTCGTCCTGCAGGGCATTGCGGCGCCTCCCCCATCGCGGGAAAGCGGGGAGCGGCTGGCGGAGGTCTCCACAGAAATTCGAATACGCATGGAAACAACGATATACGAGAGTGGTTGAGTCGCGCAGTAATGATCCATATCCTTTTCTCTTGCCTCCTCACCGCGAGAAGTGCTATGAGTACCTCCCGTCAGCGGCATGACGGACGGCCCAGGCGGGGTTGCGATACCGCGGGGTGGAGAACAGGGAATACGGGTGAGGCGGATGGGGCCGCCATCCGGGGGAAGATCAAAGAGACACAATAAGTCGAGGAAGGGATTTTTTTCAATGACAGATGATTATGCTACGATCTACGAGCGCTCCATCAATCATCCCGATGAGTTCTGGGGGGAGGCTGCCGAGGCAATACAGTGGGAGAAGAAGTGGGACAGGGTGCTGGACGACAGCAACAAGCCCTTTTACCGGTGGTTTGCGGGAGGCATGCTGAACACCTGTTACAATGCGCTGGACTACCACGTGCAGAATGGTCGTGGTGATCAGGCGGCCATCATCTACGACAGCCCGGTCACAAACACCGTGAGGAAGATAACCTACGGCGAACTGCTCGATAAGGTTTCGACATTTGCCAGCGCCTTGAGAGACCTCGGCGTGTCAAAGGGGGACACGGTCGTCATCTATATGCCCATGATCCCGGAGGCGCCGATGGCCATGCTCGCCTGCGCGAGGATCGGTGCCGTGCATTCCGTGGTATTCGGGGGATTCGCGCCCAACGAACTGGCAATCCGCATCGACGATGCGAAACCGAAGGTCATCGTCTCGGCATCCTGCGGGATCGAGGGGAAGAAGGTTCTCCCCTACAAACCGCTCCTCGACGAGGCGATCAGGATATCCGGCCACAAACCGGAGAAGTGCGTCATCTTCCAGCGCCCCCAGGTCGAAGCACCCCTCATCCAGGGTCGAGATTTCGACGGAGAAGCCTTGATGAAAAAGGCGCAACCGGCGGACTGCGTCCCCGTGGCGGCGACGGACCCCCTGTACATCCTCTACACCTCCGGAACAACCGGAAGGCCGAAGGGGGTCATGCGCGACAACGGCGGCCACGCCGTCGCCCTGAAATGGTCGATGAAGTACCTCTACGGCGTACAGCCGGGCGAGGTTTACTGGGCGGCATCTGATGTGGGGTGGGTCGTCGGTCATTCGTATATCGTGTACGCTCCCCTCCTGGCGGGCTGCACGACGATCGTATACGAGGGGAAACCGGTCGGGACCCCCGATCCGGGAGCCTTCTGGCGGGTCATCTCCGAACACGGCGTCTCCGTCCTGTTTACGGCCCCGACGGCGTTCCGCGCCATCAAGAAGGAAGACCCGGACGCCCGATACCTGAAGAAATACGATATCGGGTCCCTGCGGTATCTCTT
>JAFGSH010000069.1 GCA_016934695.1 Deltaproteobacteria bacterium | reverse complement strand
GATGAGGCCGCTCCACGCCCCCTGAACATGCGGCGGCTGCCCTGAGCTGGTTCGCTCGGCGCGCAGCGCCTCCCGAACCAGCGGATAGACTTGTCCCCTTCGGGGCAGGTCATCCGCCGCATGTTAGAATGAGTCCACACATTTATTGCGAGGTGCCGTGTGACAAAAAATAACGAAAATGCAATTATGATAGCGGCCAATCGAGAAATGGCCGTTGCTAGTGATGTCCAAGGATTAATGCTTCAAATTAGACCTGAATGGCAATCAAAAAATCTTGTTCAGCGTGTAACAAAGTTGCTTCCCGTCGACCCCAGCAGTGCATGTCAAAGGCTTTTTAATGCAGCTATTCACGATATCAAAAAGAAAATATTGGTGGCAGGCATCGACATCGCTAAGGAAGCAGCCGCAGCAAATCGGCTTCCTCTAATCAACCGACCAGAGGACATAGACGAATACAATGTCTCAAAGACAATAGATCTTGCATATTATATGGGGTTATTGTCAAGGCCAGAATGGCGTAGAATTACACGCGTATATGATATCCGAAGGGATTTAGAACATGAAGATGACGAGTATGAGGCAACGATCGAAGATTGTTTTTATATCTTCAAAACATCTATTGAAGCGGTACTGGCCAAGGACCCCATTGAGGTTATCAGATTAACCGATATTAAGGAAATTGTTGAACAACCAACAGCTGTAACATTAGACCATACTGCTAGAGAAGAATATGGTGCTGCCCCTGCCGTTCGCCAAATTGAAATATACAAATTTCTCGTATCTACGTCTTTAAACAGTAAGCATCCCGATATTGTACGTCAGAATTGCTATATTTCTTTGGGTGTGCTCTCTCCACTAACAAAAGATCAGGTAAAAATTGAAGTTTCGCAGTTTTATTCAGACAAAATTAAAAGAAGTGGATTGGATTTATTCACAGCACGGGTGTCATTTGCAGCTGGGATTCTACCTTACTTCAAGAAAAGCATATTAAAGACATTTTATTCCGGCTATTTGGACCATATGAAATCCATTGGGTATGATTTCAAGAGAAATGATAAACATGGTGCCCTCCTTCGTGAATTCAGAGAAATTGGAGGGCTTGAATACTGTCATGATGAGGTCGTCCCTGGAATGATCGAGTGGCTCTGCCAATGCTATATCGGAGAGCGGAGTTTCGGGCGTTATTCCGAAAGTAGACCCGTTTTTTACTCTAATGTTGGCGCACCAATGTCCAAGGAAATTCTTATAGACTCAAAGCACAAAGTTTCTCCATTGATTGAAGACATTATTAAAAAAAGTAAGTCGATTCAAAGAGAGTGCAAATGGCAACATTGTCAAAGAAGGGCACAGGATTTGATTGATGCAATGACACCGGTATAAGTAAGATTTTAAGTCATTCTAACAAGGCTTTTGCAGCGGAGCGCAAAAAGCGCGCCCGCTGAAAAGCGGCGTTCGCCTGTTGAAGAGAAAGAAGGAATCTGATACATAATGCCTATGCAACTTGAGAACATACTCGATGATTTGTCCCGCCGGACTGGTCAGGCCGTTGCGCACTACTGGAAGACACGAACCGGACAGCGAGACCGACAACTTCAGGCAGGAAGGGCTGACCAGGGATTGCGTAGCGCCGTGACCGGTGGTGCGCAGATGGACGGCTTTATTGACCTCTTTACGGATTTGATCGCCGCTGCCGGGATTCCCGAGCACTTCGTCTTCAGAAAAAAGGCTGTCGAGTTGCCTGGTTTCTTCCGTCCCACCAAGGAATGGGACCTGCTCGTTGTGCGAGAGAAGACCTTGCTGGTTGCCATCGAGGCCAAGTCTCAGGTTGGTCCATCGTTCGGGAATAACTTCAACAACCGAACCGAAGAGGCCATGGGAAGCGCACTTGACCTGTGGACTGCCTATCGGGAACGCGCATACCTCAACAGCCCTCAACCCTTTCTCGGCTACTTTTTCATGCTGGAGGATTGCCCCTCTTCCAACCGCCCCGTCAAGGTCAAGGAGCCGCATTTTCATGTCTTCCCCGAATTCGTCGGCGCGTCTTACATGCGCCGATACGAAGTGTTTTGCCGCAAGCTCGTGCTGGAACGTCACTACACTGCGGCTGCGTTTATCTCCTCCACCGAACGCGATGGTATCCGAGGACATTTCGCGACCCCGGCCGGTGACTTGTCGGTGGAGCGCTTCACCAAGACCCTTGCGGCACACGTGACCGCCTTTGCCTGAACTCATGGAAACCACCGTTCACAGACTCATCAACGGGGATGCCAGAGAGCTTGCATTTCTTGACGACGCTTCCGTTCATCTCGTGGTAACATCACCGCCTTACTGGAATCTGAAGCGCTACAACGAGAATCCGGACCAACTGGGGCACATTCAAGACTATGAGGCGTTCCTGTTCGAGCTGGAAAAGGTCTGGCGGCATGTGTACCGCATACTTGTTCCCGGCGGGAGACTCGTTTGCGTCGTTGGCGATGTTTGCGTCGCTCGGAGGAACTTCGGTCGACACCTCGTCTTCCCCCTCCATGCAGACATCTGCGTTATGTGCCGCCGTATTGGTTTCGACAACCTGAATCCGATTATCTGGCACAAGATCGCCAACGCCTCTTACGAGGTCAAAAACGGATCGAAGTTCCTTGGAAAACCTTACGAACCGAATGCCATCATCAAAAACGACATGGAGTTCATCCTGATGCAGCGGAAACCGGGGGGCTACCGGAAACCCACGACGAAGCAACGCGACGCAAGCAGAATCGAGAAAGAAACCTTTGATCGTTGGTTTCAGCAGATTTGGAACATAACCGGAGCATCGACTAAGCAGCACCCAGCCCCATACCCTCTAGAGTTGGCTACGCGCCTTGTCCGGATGTTTTCGTTCACGGAGGACACGGTTCTTGATCCGTTCTGCGGTTCCGGCACCACCATGGTTGCAGCTTTTCGGAGCGGGCGAAACAGCATCGGGATCGAGATCGACCCCGACTACTGCCGCATGGCCGCTCGCTACCTGAAGGCGGAAACGGCAGACCTTTTCGCCACGGCGGAACTCCGATTCGAGAAAGCGCCTACCGAAACAGCCGCGATGGTACGAGAAGATCGTGCGCTGTACGAAGTACGCCCCGCCAAGAAAAAATTGGAATAGGCGAACAATCGCTCGACCATACCGCTGATAGCCGTTCGGACGCAGCTGTCAGCATCTGATAAGGCGTCACGTTAATGATTACAGAATGAAATCTTCTACTTATTTATATTGTCGGCTTCAGGAAGAACATCGCAACGGCCGGATATTCTGACATCGAGGTATGTGCACAGTGCCGTGCCGCGCATTGTACGGCGTTACCCTTTGACCTCATGGGTCCTGTTTCATAAGGTGTACTATAGTCGCGATTCCGGCTTTGTCTGAGATGTCCTTTGCCGCCGCCTCGGCCTCGGATCTCGTCGTGTATTTGCCGACCTGAACGGTGTGCCACACCCGTTTCCTGGAATCGACTTTCTCGGATATATACGGGGAAAATCCTTTCCTCTTCAGCAGCGAGATCATCCGGGTCGCGTTATCTTTCCGGAGAAAAGCGCCGGCCTGAACTGAAAAGATCATGGCCGGACCGTTCGATGCCGAAGCCGCCTTCGTCTGCTGAGCCGTTTCCTTTTCCGCAGTGCGTACCTGCGGGGCAGGGGGTTGTTCCATGGCCTGGCGGCTCTCAGCCGGAGGGGAGTGCGCCGCAGCCGGGGTTTTCACGGGAGTGGCCTTTTGTTGCGGAACGGCTTTCTCTTCCGGCAGAGGGGGCGTTTGCGAAGGAGACATCCGGGAGTCCCCCGTGGGCCCTGCCGCTTCGGCCACGGAGGCGCCCTTTTGGGTCAGCGGAATGGAATCGAGGATGGTGTCTGCGGCGAGTTTCATGGCCTCATAAATCAGGGGCGCTGAACGACCGGAGGTGGCCGACCGGTACGTGTAATCCTTTTCCCACACTGTATTCCCGGTCGCGGTCTCCACAAGTCTGGCGGAGGCCCCGAACGTTGTCGGAGAGCCATACGTCAGGAATCCCTCATTACTGTACGTCACGGTAATCTCTAGAAAGGCATCGACCCGTTCGCCCAGGTCTGTTCCGGCGATATTCTCCCGGAGAACATACTCCTTTTGAAACAGGAACGGTCCTATTTTCTCAGAGGCTGATTCCATGAAGATATCCCCGAAAAGAGGATTGTGCCCCCGCGTGTCCTCCAGGACAACGGCCACTTTTCTGATGGCGGTGAAATCAAAGCGGTCATCGGAAAGGGATGGACGATCGGCTCTGGGAGCGCACCCCGCCGGCAGCAGCAATGCCGCCGCCAATAAAATTCCCAGCGATTGAAATCGTTTCCGCCCTGTTTTCGGACTCGACATATCACGCTCCTCTCCTCCGTTTTCAGGATTGCCCGACGGAACATACAGGGAACGGAGAGCCGCTGTCGTTCATAGCATGCTGAAATCCGGTGAGTTTCAAGGAGTATAAGAGCCGGTGTTGCGTGTGTCAAGCCCTTTGATTGTCCCGCTGTCTCCGACGCGAAGGTTACTTGCCGCTGGTAAAGACCCTCCAGATCTGCTATAAATCCCAGTTCATTTTATGACATAGAGGTGTTGATACATGGGAGAGACGGCGAAATTGACGGTCGGGGGAAAGACGTACGAGTTCCCGATCGTAACGGGCACCGAAGGGGAGAAGGCGATCGATATTGCGAATCTCCTGAAGGAGACGGGGTATATCACCCTCGATCCGGGGTCCGCCAACACGGGGAGCTGCACCAGCTCGATCACGTATATGGATGGGGAGAAAGGTATCCTGAGGCACCGGGGGATTCCCATCGAACAGCTGGCGGAACATTCCACCTTTGTCGAGACCGCCTATCTGCTCATCAACGGGGAACTGCCTACCGCCACCCAGCGGAAGGCCTTTTCCGAGATGCTGAACACCCATTCCCTGGTCCACGAAGATATGCGCGCCTTTTTTGAGAGCTACCCCCGGGGCGCTCACCCCATGGGGATACTCTCGTCCATGGTGAACGCGCTGAGGGCGTTTTACCCGGCTCTCCCCGAGAGGTCGGAGGAGGAAGAGATCAATATCACCGTGGCACGGCTTCTCTCGAAGCTCAGGACGCTGGCCGCCATTTCGTATAAGATCTCCCGCGGCCACCGGGTGATCTATCCCTCGCACAAACTCGGGTATTGCGCGAATTTCCTGAATATGATGTTCGACTCTCCCGTCCGTCCCTATGTCATCGATCCGGATGTGGTGCGGGCCCTCGAGGTGTTCCTGATCCTCCATGCCGATCACGAGCAGAACTGTTCGACGTCGGTGGTGCGGCACGTGGGAAGCTCCCAGGCCAATCTCTATGCCTCGATCTCCGCGGGTATCTGCGCGCTCTGGGGACCGCTCCACGGAGGGGCGAACCAGGCGGTGATCGAGATACTGCAGCAGATCCACGACAGCGGCGGCGATCCCGCCCCCTTTATCGCCCGCGCCAAGGACAGGAACGATCCGTTCCGGCTCATGGGATTCGGACACCGTGTCTACCGGACCTATGACCCGCGGGTCCCGATCCTGAAAGAGGCGTGCAACAGGCTCCTGGCGAAGTTCGGGGTCAGGGACCCTCTCCTCGATATCGCCCTGAATCTGGAGGACGCCGCGACGCGCGATCCCTATTTTATCGACCACGATCTCTATCCCAATGTTGATTTTTACAGCGGCATCCTGCTGAAGGCGATAGGGATCCCGCTGAACATGTTTCCCGTCATGTTCGCGATCGGCCGCCTGCCGGGATGGATCAGCCAGTGGCGGGAGAGCATCTACGATCCGCGGTGGAAGCTGTACCGCCCCCGGCAGATCTACGTGGGGCGTGAGGAACGAAAGTATGTCCCCATCGAAGAACGGTGAACGCTGCCGGTGACAGATTTTACTTACCGCCGGCGGGTCGGACCTCTCCTTGAGAGGTGTGAGGCTATCCGGGCAATTGGCGCAGGACGCCTCTCAGGCGCTGAGAGTATCAGAGGAGATCCAGGCGGTACTGCCGGAATTCCCTGCGCAGCGTCTCGACATCGTCCACGTATCTCCCGAGTTCCATCCAGAAATCCCTGCCATGGTTCTTCACGCGCGTGTGGACCAGCTCGTGGAGGAGGACGAAGTCGATCAGCCGGCCCGGGAGCCGGGCGAGTTTTTCGTTGAGACTGATGTTGTTGCCCGCCGAGCAGCTTCCCCAGCGGGTCCTCTGGTTCCGGATGGAGACCTTGTTGAAGGAAAAGCCGTGTTTCCGGGCGAGTTGGCCGAGACGTTCCCGGAGGATGCCCTCCGCCCGTGTCCGTGAGACGGGCTCGCGCATTGCGGTGAGCTCTTTATGGCGGAGCCTGAGGAGACACGCCTTGTGGCGGCGCGCCGCGACCCAGGCCGATTTTTCACGGAGGAATGCCTCAGCCTGGCGGACCGTGGCCCGGTAGGGAAGGGTGATCCGCACCTCGCCCGAGGTTGCTACGGCGATGGACATGCGCGTCGCCCGCCTGCTCCTGTTCAGGCATGCGGCACCGACACCGGGGACATGGATCGTACTCGCCGTTTCCATTCGATTCTCCGGCACTGACAGGGCGTCAGACGTCATTACACAACCCGTGCCGATATATTGAGACGCTTTGCACAACGACCGATTCCGTCATTTCGAATCCCGCTGTATCGGGATGAGAAATCTTCAATACAGTAACATCTCATAAATTTCCCCCTTTCGGGTACTATAGCTCGCTGCCTGCGCTTCTCGAAATGACATTGTGCAGAGGTTTCATACCATGTCGCCTTTCATACCTTCAAGTGATGTTTCGTATTCGTGCCGTGATCTTCCGTCGAAGGTGATGAATAAGGCGATACACCGCTTCCATGTCGGGAAGAGAGGGGGCGTTGATACGGCCTCACCTAAATTCCTTGACAATTATCGCGGCGGGCGTATTATCCTGACGGCAAGCCGAGTGAAATGTTTTTCATAACCGAGTCCGCTTCTCTTCATTCCAGCGAGAGGAGAGCAGGGATGGAACATACGACAACCCCGTTTCTGACACAGAGACGGGGTTGTGTGGTTTTTGTACGCGATGAGGCCTTTTGAAGGCGCGCATGCAATGATTCGAAAGACAACAGACAAGGAGAGAGCATGAGGGTTCTATATCGCTATTTTCTGATACTGGTTGCCTGCACGGCCGTCCTGCTCGGAATCCAGATACCCAACTTCGTCGATCAGTATGAGAAGAGGCTCGATGCTCATTTCATCGAAGTGGAGCAGAACCTCCGCGGGTATCAGGAAATAGCCGACCGGCATTATGACGGATCGATACAGGCCCTGATCAAGAGGCACGAGGAAAGCAAGGACGGGGCGACCAGGGAGGAGGCCGAGCCCATCAGGCGTATGCACGAGCGGTACCTGGGCTTCAGGAATGAAAAACGGCTCCTCGACACGGGCCTGGCGGGCAAGATCGCCTTTATCGCTGTCAGGGGGAACAGGGAGCTGATTCGCGAGACCCATGCGAGCTATTCATTCACGATACCCCTGAACCGGGAGGCCGTCATGTCGGGAACGCTGTCGGCGGCCTTCGTGCTGATTATGATTGAACTGTTGATGATGGTACTCTCGCGGCTGTTTCGTTCTTCCCGGAGGCGCTCTCCCTTCCGCTCGGGCGTGCGTTGGTGATCGGAACCTCCGGGCGGTTCTTGTAGTCCGGATACACCGGGCATTATTCTTGTATGATGGAGGAGGGCTGTACGATGAAAAAGAACATGGGAACCATTGACCGCAGTATCAGAACGATACTGGCAATCGTTGTGGCCGCCCTGTACTTTACCGGCCATATCACCGGGGTGGCCGCCGTCATCCTGGGCATTATCGCCGTCGTCTTTCTGGTGACCAGCTTCATCGGTTTCTGTCCCCTGTACACCCTGTTCGGGATCAGTACGATCAAGAAGGGGAAGTGACGCAGCCTCACCACGTCGCCCCGTGAGTCTGCACCATCATGTGCGGCCCCCCATGGACGAGGTGTGGAAGGCGTTCACGGCACCGGGGGGAGACGACCTCGGATTACGCGCTCAATGAGTGCGCAAAAACATGGCTGTCTCGGCCAGATATCTTATGATAAGGGGGTGATATATGGGTATGATGCAAGAGTTCAAGACATTTGCGGTGAGGGGTAATGCAGTGGATATGGCCGTAGGCATCATCATCGGGGGCGCTTTCGGAAAGATCGTGTCTTCGCTGGTTGCGGATGTCCTGATGCCGCCGATAGGAGTATTGCTGGGCGGGGTCGATTTTTCCGATCTGGTGATCACGATCAAGAGAGCCACGGGAGATATCGCGGCGGTCACGCTCAATTACGGCAGATTCATCCAGACGGTCTTGGATTTCCTCATTATTGCATTTGCAATCTTTATGGTCATTAAGGCGATCAACGCCCTGAAGAGAAAAGAGGAGACCCCCTCATCGCCTCCCCCGCCGCCGAAGGAGGAAGTCCTCCTGACGGAGATTCGAGATCTGCTGAAGCAGAAGTGATACGGAGGACAGGACGGAAGACGGCGTATGAGTTTTGTCACGCTTTCATGGAGTTTTGCGGTGGCGGTCACCATTCACAATCTGGAGGAAGCGTTGTTTCTCCCGCAGTGGTCGCAAAGGGCCGGGAGATGGCACCCCGGGGTAGGGGCCTGTGAATTTCGCTTTGCCGTGAGTGTCCTGACGCTTTTCGCATTCATCGCCGCGTACTGGTCGGTATCCTCCCCCCCGGGGAGTCTTGGCGCCTATCTGGTGTGCGGATACGCTCTCGCTATGCTGCTCAATGTCGTGTTCCCGCACTTGGCTGTCACGCTGGCGTTGCGGCGGTATATGCCCGGAACGGCTACCTCGATCCTTGTTATTCTCCCCGCTTCCTCATGGCTGCTCTACCAGGCCTTTCATCAGGGATACATAGAGTCTTCCCGCTTTATGTACCTGGGCCCGGGAGTGGTCGCGGGTATTGCCCTGAGCATTCCTGTTCTCTTCATGATAGGGAAGAAGATTTGGGGGCATGGTGGAGGCGGCACGGCCTGAGGCCGGTTATCGAAAAGAGATCAGGGAATGGCAACGCCGCCCGTTTCGCCGTTCTTGTCGCATGAAAGGAACATTCGTATGGAATCATCGAAGGACGGGGTCCCTGTGTATCGGCGTCCCGTGGAGCTGCTGCAGCACCTGATCCGGTTCGACACCACCAACCCACCCGGAAACGAGGCCCCCTGTATCGCGTTCATCGAGGGGCTGCTGGAAGACGCGGGGATCGAGACCGTCATCCGCGCCCGTACCCCGGAACGCCCCAATCTGGTGGCCCGGCTGCGTGGTGAAGGAAACGCACCACCCCTCCTCCTGTACGGACATGTCGATGTCGTGACCACCGAGAATCAGGTGTGGCGCCATCCCCCCTTCGAGGGGGTCATCGCGGACGGTTTCGTGTGGGGGCGCGGCGCGCTCGATATGAAAGGCGGTGTGGCAATGATGCTGGCCGCCTTTCTGCGCGCGAAGGGGGAGAACCTGACACTCCCCGGGGATGTGATCCTCGCCGTGGTGAGCGACGAGGAGACCTCGGGGGATTTCGGCGCCCGGTTTCTCGTGGAGAATCACCCGGATCTCTTTGAGGGTGTCCGGTACGCGATCGGCGAGTGCGGCGGGTTTTCCTTTTACAGCGGCAGCCGGCGGTTCTACCCGATCATGGTTGCCGAGAAGCGGCGCTGTGCGGTGCGGGCGACCGTCCGCGGTCCAGGGGGGCACGGTTCGATGCCTGTCCGCGGCGGCGCCATGGCGCGGCTTTCGGAGGTGCTGCGAAACCTGGACAGTCAACGCCTGCCGGTCCATGTGACGCCCACCGCCCGGACTATGATCGACGCGATCGCTTCGACGCTGGGCGGGATACCCGGTCTGGTCCTCAGCGGGTTGAAGGCCCCCGCGCTGACGAATACACTCCTCACCATCCTCGGCGAACGCGGATCCCTCTTCGATCCGGTGCTGCACAATACGGTCAGCCCGACCATCCTGCACGGGAGCACCTCGATCAATGTGATCCCCAGCGAGGTATCCGTCGATCTGGACGGGAGGCTCCTTCCCGGCTTTTCTCCCGATGATCTCATCGCCGAGATCCGCGGGATCGTCGGCGACGAGGCGGAGCTCGAAGTCTTGAGCTATTCCCCCGGCCCCGCCGAACCGGACATGGGGCTCTTCGATACGCTCTCCGGCATCCTGCGGGAGGCCGATCCGGATGGCGTTCCCGTTCCCCTCCTGCTGTCGGCCACCACGGACGGACGCCACTTTTCCCGTCTGGGGATCCAGACCTATGGGTTCCTCCCGGTACAGCTCCCGGAAGGGTTCAACTTCATACAGACGATCCACGCGGCGGATGAGCGCATCCCCGTCGAGGGGCTTGCCTTCGGGACGGACGCGATCTATACGCTCCTCCGGCGGTTCGGCGGGTAGGGGCATTGTCCCGGAGCGGTTTCCTGGAGAGGAGAGGATGAGATGAACGCGACGATCTTTTACTATACGGGGACGGGGAACTCGCTGTGGGTGGCGCGCACGGTTGCCGGGGATGTGGGGGGTGCCGAGCTGCTCCCCATATCGAAGCACACGGGCGGAGAAAGGCCGATCCATTCGAAGGTTGCCGGCCTGGTATTCCCCGTGCACATCTGGGGGGTACCCGCCCCTGTTATACGCTTTGTCGAGACGCTCGGGGGCTCGCGGCCGGAGTATCTCTTCGGGATTGCGGTGCACGCCGGCCAGGTCTCGAATACG
>JAFGSH010000068.1 GCA_016934695.1 Deltaproteobacteria bacterium | reverse complement strand
TGAGGACCGCAAGGGTCGCGCGCCCGATATCGGCGAAGAGGTAATTCGTGGCACACCCGTGGAAGTAGAGGACCCGTGCCCGCTTCTCGCCAACGGCGCTAATGATCTCCGGGCATTCATCGTTGAAGGGTGTATCGTTGAAGGGCGGCAGCCCCGCCAGGGGAAGGTTCCCCATCCGCACCCGCTCCTCCAGATGCAGACCGCCGGATATTGTTCTCGCCCACCGCCCGAACCAGGCGGCCGCGGACATCATCCACCGGTGCGCGAGGACCTGAAAGAGGAGCCTCTTGATGAAGGGGATGCCATGCAGACCCGCCGCCCGCCAGCGCAGGCCGGAGAAGAGCCGGACCTGGTGCACGCCGCTCGGGCACGCCGCCACACAGGAACCGCAGAGGAGACACTGGGAGAAGAGGATCTCCTTCATATGCCCCGAAATCGGGAGCGATCCCTCGATGATGTGCTTCGCCAGCTGCACCTTGCCGCGAGGACTCGCCGATTCAACGAGCAGTTCCCGGTATACCGGACATGCGTCGAGGCAGAGACCGCACTTGGCACAGTGGTAGATGTGCTCATTCGTCGCGTCGCTGAGAAGGGTTTCCGCATTTTTCACGTCTGGGTACCATCCTGTGGGGTAATGAAAAACTCCCGAACGGAGTTTCTTCACATGATCTTTCCGGGGTTCAGAATCCCCTTCGGGTCCAGCGCCTGCTTCAGTGCACGGAGGAGCCGAAATTCCGGTTCGCCGTAGATCAGATGCATAAAGGGCGTCTTCGAGGTGCCGATGCCATGCTCCCCGGACAGGGTCCCCCCGAGATCGACGGCGAGGCGGAAAATATCCGACACGGCCCGTTCCACCCGTGCCCATTCCTCTGTGTCCCGTTTGTCGGTGACGATCATGGGATGGGTGTTTCCGTCTCCCGCATGGGCCATGACCCCGATGGTGAGGGCATACTCCTCGCCGATCCCCATAATTCCCCGTATCATCTCCGGCAACCGGCTGACGGGGACCGTGACGTCCTCAAGGACACAGTTCGGCAGTCTCTGCGACATCACGCCGAATGCCGCCCGGCGGGCGACCCAGAGTGCATCTTCCTCTTCGGCGCTCTGCGCGACAGACACACTGGTCGCTCCTTCGTCCTTACAGATTCCGGCGATCATGCCCCCCTGTTTCCGGCACTCCTCTTCGGGTCCGTCCACCATGATCAGGAGCATCCCCCGCGCATCCCGCGGGAGACCGATCTTTTTCGAGTCTTCCACCATGTTGATGACGACGTTGTCCATGAGCTCCAGTGCGACAGGGATGATCCCGGAACCGATAATACGCGCAACGCTCCTGCTCGCGCCGTCCAGTTCGGAGAAAAAGGCCTGTATGCTCTGTTTGAACGGGGGGATGGGAAGGAGTTTGACCGTCACCTCCGTCACGATCCCCAGGAGCCCCTCGGAACCGCAGAAGAGGGACGTGAGATCAATACCCGTCACGTTTTTCGCCGTGATCCCGCCGGTCCTCACCATACTGCCATCCGCGAGGACGACCGTAAGGCCGAGGATCCAGTCCCGTGTCACACCGTACTTGACGCCCCGCGGCCCTCCCGCATTCTCCCCCACATTCCCGCCGATGGTGCTGACGGCCCACGAAGCGGGGTCCGGCGGATAAAAGAGCCCCACCTTCTGCACCGCATTCTGGAGTTCCAGATTGGTCAGTCCGGCCTCAACGATGGCGTACCGGTTCTCACGGGAAAGCTCAATGATCCGCTTCATCCTGGTCAGAACGAGGACAATGCCGCCATGGAGCGGGACGGTCCCGCCGCTCAGATTCGTTCCCGCACCCCGCGGCGTGACGGGGACCCCGGCCGCGGCGGCCAGCCTCACTATTTCCGCTGTCTGTTCGGTGGTCTCGGGAAGGACCACCGCCTCCGGCATGGCCTCGTCGATGGAAGAATCATAGGAGTAGTTGATACGATCTTCCACCGAGTCGAGGTAATGGTCCTCCCCCACAAGAACGCGAAGCTTCCGTGCAAGCTCGTCTGTGATCATGGAATCCCCCCCTTTGTCTCTCTTTTCCCTGCACATTGTATGCCTGGATTTCGGAAAAATAGAAACGGAAGGAAAGTGGAGCGACCATACAATGGAACGATACCGGGGATGCGCTCAGCTATCGCACACTCAGAGGGGATAGAGGGAAGGAGACGACAAAAAGGGGGCGCTGTTCCGCCCGCGCCCCCATGCCGATCCCCGTCACGGGCGGGGGGACCTCCCCGCCCGTGACGGCAATTGTGTCTTAGTTCCTCAGGCACGCCGCCTGCGGCTGACCAGGAGACCTCCCGTGATGGCGAGGAGGAAGAGGATGATCATCCCCCACTCCATTGTATATGAGGAAAAGGAATGATCGGGTTTTGTTGTGTGCCTCAGAGGATCTGCGGCACCGACCGGCTGGGGTATGGAAACTCGAACAGGGAGAACACGCGCAGCAGGTGAATGCAGGAAAAGCATGACAGATATAGGTTCGCGTCAAGCTGTCGGATGATCCCGGACTCGTCATGGGATAAGTGGCCCCCTGCCGGCATTATCCTGCCTCCCCGCGGGGAGTTTGATAAAAAAGAAAAAAAGGGGGTTGCTATCCTGGGCAAATCGTATTACTCCCCCATACGAGTCATCAACGACAGCGAAGGAAGGCTTATTCATGTCACGATATCTTTCATTCTCAGCGGGTGAGGAGGCACTGGCGATGATCAGGGATGGCGGCCTCAGGCCCGACCAGGTGAAGGTCGTCACCGGGGCGGCGGGCGGGCCGAAGAGTCTCATTCTCGGACAGCTCGACGGTGTCCTCTTCGCGCACTGGTTCGCCGGGAGAAAGAAACCCCTCTTTCTGGTCGGTTCCTCCGCGGCGGCCTGGCGGTTCGCCTCCGTGTCGCAGGAACGGCCCCTGGAGGCGATCGAGCGCTTTCAGACCACCTACATGCACCAGCACTACTCGGAAAAACCCTCGACGGAGGAGATCACACGAGAGAGCATCGCCTTTCTGGACACATTCATCGGCAAGAATGGAGGGAAGGAAATCCTCAGCCACCCCTTCCTCAGGCTGAGCGTCATGACGGAACGGTGCCGGGGGCTGGCGGCGAGCGACCGGCGGGGTGCGCTCATCCCGGGACTCATCATCCCAGCCCTTTTGAATATCGTGAGCCGCAAGTCCCTGGGTCTCTTCTTCGAACGGACCCTCCTGTACGATCCGCGGGACATCCCCCCCTTCTTCGACATGGACGGCTTCCCGATCCGGAGGGTTCCCCTGACCCGTGAGAACCTCAAACCGGCCCTTCTGGCGTCGGGCTCTATCCCCGTTATCATGTCGCGCGTCACCGAGATACCGGGCGCCCCGAAGGGGACGTACCGGGACGGGGGGATCATCGACTACCACATGGACGCCCCCTTCACGAAAGACGGTGACGGGATCGTTCTCTTCCCCCACTACATGGATCGGATCATTCCGGGATGGTTCGACAAAAAACTGACCTGGCGGAAACCGAAACCGGCACACGTGAAGAACCTGCTCCTCCTCCACCCCACGGAGGCCTTCTTCCGGAGCCTCCCCCACGGCAAGATCCCCGACCGGGACGATTTCGCCTCCTTCAAAGGCCGTGACCCCGAGCGGATCGACTACTGGCAGAAGGCGATCGAGGCGAGCAGGCGCCTCGGGGACGAATTCATCGAGGCCGTGGAGAGCGGGAAAATACGCGAACGGGTGAGGCCCCTCCCCGCCTAACCGCCCTGTTTTCCGTTGACACACCCCCGGAATGCCGTTATCGTTTCGCATGGGCATACGACATTTCGTGAAGGACATGGCCATTTGCCGGAAAAGGGGGAAGGATTGGTGAATCAGGAATCGGAAACCCTGTCTTTTGAAAAGCACAGGACGGCACGAGAGGTCTTTGATAGCCAGCGGGCGGCCTACCGGGAGAAGCCGTATCTCTCACTCGCCGAACGTCTCGACGCGCTCGAAAAACTGGAGCACATCCTGGTGGACAACCAGGAGGAGATCGCCGACGCCATATCGGCGGACTTCGGGAACCGCTCCCGCCACGAGACCAAGATCCTCGAGATCTTTCCCACGGTCTCGGCCCTGCGCCATACGCGCCGCAAACTGAAGAAATGGGTGAAGACGCAGCGTCGGCATGTGGCGGTGACATTCTGGGGAGGACACAACCGGGTCATCCCCCAGCCGAAGGGCGTCGTCGGGATCATCGCCCCCTGGAATTACCCCTTATCGCTCGCCGTCTCCCCTCTCATCGCCGTCCTGGCCGCGGGGAACCGGTGCATGATCAAGATGGCGGCGAATTCGCAGAGGCTTTGCGAGCTTCTCGATCGCCTCTTTTCAGAGGTATTCAACCACGACTATGTCGCCATCCTCCCCGGGGTCTCCGCCGGCGATTTCACCCCTCTCCCTTTCGACCACCTGTTCTTCACTGGGTCTCCCGCATCCGGGCGGACTGTGATGCAGACCGCCGCCGCGCAGCTGACCCCCGTGACCCTCGAACTGGGGGGAAAATCCCCCACCATCGTGTGCGGAGATTGCGATCTCAGGCAGGCGGCGGAGCGCATTCTGTATGCAAAATTCATCAACGCGGGGCAGACCTGCATCGCCCCGGACTATCTCTT
>JAFGSH010000067.1 GCA_016934695.1 Deltaproteobacteria bacterium | reverse complement strand
TTTTGGCGGCATAGCCAAGTGGCTAAGGCAGCGGTCTGCAAAACCGTTATTCACCGGTTCGAGTCCGGTTGCCGCCTCCAATAAAAATGGGGGATGGGCCTCTGGCTTGTCCCCGTTTTTTCTGTGATCTTCGCTCCTTTTGTGTGTGTTCCTGCCCTGTGTGTGACTCTGGAGGGGGAACGATATGGGCTTTGAAAAGAATATTCTGTGTATCGGGGCGGGGTACGTGGGCGGCCCGACGATGGCGATGATAGCCCATAAGTGCCCCCAGTACAGGGTCACGGTCGTTGATATCAATCCAAGGCGCATCGCCGCGTGGAACTCGGGCACACTCCCCATATACGAGCCCGGTCTCGACGAGATTGTAAAAGAGGCTCGTGGCAGAAACCTCTTCTTCAGCGACCGGATCGAGCAAGGGATACAAGAGGCTGATATCATCTTCGTCAGTGTGAACACACCGACCAAGGATTTCGGCGCCGGTGCCGGGATGGCGGCCGATCTTCAGTACTGGGAGAAGACAGCCCGGCAGATACGCGAAGTGTCACGTTCGCAAAAGATCATTGTCGAAAAGAGTACCTTCCCCGTAAAGACCGCGCTGGCGATGGAGCGGATATTAACCGCGACCGCCAATGGTGTCCGTTTCGATATCCTCTCTAATCCGGAATTCATGGCCGAAGGGACGGGGATCCGTGACCTGGAATATCCGGATCGGGTTCTTATCGGATCGCGCGAGACGCCGGAGGGGATCAAGGCGAGAGACGAGCTGGTCGAGATCTACGCTCACTGGGTGCCGCGGGAACGCATCATAACCTCCAATATCTGGAGCAGCGAGTTGTCGAAGCTCGTGTCGAATGCATTCCTCGCTCAAAAAATCTCCTCGATAAACGCCGTTTCATCGCTGTGTGAGAAGACGGAGGCGGACATAACCGAAGTTGCCCGGGTAATCGGGATGGACAGCCGCCTTGGGGATAAGTTCCTCAACGCCAGTGTCGGGTTCGGAGGATCGTGCTTTAAGAAGGACATCCTCAGTCTGGTCTATATGTGCCGTCAGTACGGTCTCGATGAGGTGGCCGCCTACTGGGAGGGGATTGTCCGTATCAACGACTACCAGAAGGAGCGTTTCATCCTGAACATGCTGGAGACTATGTTCAATACGCTCGCCACCAAGCGGATCTGTCTTTTCGGATTCGCTTTCAAGGCCAATACGGGAGATACGCGGGAGAGCCCGGCCATATATGTATCCAGAAGGCTTCTCGAAGAGCGTGCCGAACTGGTGATTACTGATCCCCGGGCACTGGGGAATGCCGAGGCGGATCTGGCCGACGTGCAGGGACAGATAACGTTTGTCGAAGATCCCTATGAGGCGGCGGTCGGGTGTGATGCCATCGCCGTTATGACCGAATGGGATATATACGCCGCGATGGACTTCACCAGGATATATGAGACGATGCGAAAACCCGCCTTCATCTTCGACGGAAGGAATATCCTCGATCACGAGGAGCTCTTTACCATGGGGTTCAATGTCTTTCCCGTCGGCAAACCACCCCTGACGCACTTCTGATAACAGGGGGCGGGGCGAATACGGGAGAACACCTTGGGATACGTACCCTTCCTATAAAGTAAGGAACGATGATCATCATCTTTACCGACCTGGACGGTACCCTTCTGGATGCCGAGACCTATTCCTATCACCCGGCCGCCGATGCCCTGCAGGAAGTGGATACCCTCCGGATCCCTCTTGTCGTGATAAGCAGCAAGACCGGAAGCGAGATAGAATCCATCCGCCGGGATTTGAGGAATGACCATCCCTTTGTCGCGGAGAATGGGGGTGGGCTCTTCGTTCCGGAGGGATACTTTCCCTTCCCCATCCCGTATACCAGGAGAACGGAAAAATTCCTGATTACTGACATCGGCATTTCCTATGCCCGCCTTTCGGTGCTCCTTGACAGGATCGCCCGGGAACACTCTCTGCCTATCAGGGGATTCCATTCCCTGCCGGTGGAGGAGGTATCGCGTCTTGCGGATCTTCCAATTGAGGCAGCGGCACGGGCAAAGGAGCGGGAATACGATGAACCGTTTCTGTTCGATGGAAACAGGGAACAATGGGCCCGGCTGGAAGAGGTGACTGCAGAAGAAGGGCTTACGCTCACCCGCGGCGGGAGGTTTCATCATCTGAGCGGCCCCCATGACAAAGGAACTGCGGCACGTATCCTTGCAGACTGGTACCGCCAACGTTATCCGGATGCCCCGATTGTAGGTCTGGGGGACGCCGCCAACGACCTGCCTTTTCTGAGGATTGTGGATTATCCTGTTCTCGTTCAGAGGTCCGACGGGACGTACGAGACGGGGATGGATATCCCCGGATTGTGCCGTACCACCCGCCCCGGCCCGGCTGGATGGGGCGAGGCCGTTCTCGAACTGATTAGATCCCGCTAGTGACGGGCAGCTTTCGACAGGTGATCCTTCAGGAGATACAGACCCAGAAGGTATGGCTTCTGAGACAGAAAGGCCCGCGATTGATTTTTTACCTCCTGCTCCGCGAAGTCGATGCTGTATCGGAAGGTCGTGTAGTCGAAGGTGAGACTGCGCGCAAAGTACAAGGGTTTCAGGGCGTCGATGATTTCCTTCCGCCCCTCTTCCGATGCATCGCCGAAGAGGAAGAAGAGCCGGTATACGGTCTGTGACCAGAGCATGATGTCCATGTCGTAATAATCGATGGCGAACATGCTGCGGATCCTGTTGTAGGCGTACGAACTCAGGTATTGCTTGAGCAGGTGCTGGTACGCATTATACTCATTCCGGCACTGGCCTTTCAGATCGAGGACATCGATCGACAACATCTGCGGCTCCAGCATCTTTTTCAGTCCGTACCGGGCTACCGGACGTGTCTCGCGATAGGGATAGGAAAAATCCTCTACCGGCGTCTCAAGCCATGTCTTGCGGTGTTGGGAGAGAAGCGAGAAGAGGGTATAGATCACCTCCTCGAACATCCTGCCGAGTTTCGGAGAACTCGCGTTATGTATCTTGCTTCCCAGTCCTGACTGGCAGATCTTGAAATCGCCGAAGAGAGCGGTCAGCGACATAAAGATGTCGATCCCGTACTGTCTCGTCATGTCGTTCCACTCCTGGTCAAGCCAGTGAGTGCAGAGCCGGGAAGAGAAGGCAAAGTCTCCCCCTATGGGCTGTCGGACATCCGCTCCCGCGAGCGAGAATACGAGGGGATAGCACAGGTGGTTGGTGATCGTGCCGTCGAACTGGTGCCTCGAATAGAGGGGGGTGACGAGATCCTGTCCCCGTTTTATGGGGTAGCCGAGATATTTGATCCAGTCCGGTGTGATCGACCGGAGATCCGCATCGACGACGATCATGACCTTTGACTGGACGTCCCTGCAAAACCGGAAGAGATTGTAGAAGTTGTTCCCCTTACCCCTTACTCCTTCCGGCGTGGTGATATACCGCTTTTCGATTCTTTCGGGGACAGGCGTGGCAAGGAACGTGTCCTTCGTGCCGTCCATGCTGTTGTTATCGCAGTTGACGATGACGTTCGCCGTATCCGGAAAATATTTGGCAAGCCCTTCTCCCGCTATCCTGGTAACGTAACCGATAGTCGCTGCCTCGTTGTAAGAAGGGATGCCGACTACTACATCGAAGGTATCGCTCATATCCTTTCCTTCGTATGGTGTGTTTTTATCGGGTTTTCGCTGTAAAGAAAGCCGTCTCCTTTTTGATGGCATCCTGTATGTCGCTCAGGATATCCGGTTGTTTCATGATAATCCGCTCCCACGAAAC
>JAFGSH010000066.1 GCA_016934695.1 Deltaproteobacteria bacterium | reverse complement strand
GAGGATATCACGCGCTTTGGCGAATTCCTTAAGGTTGGTGTACGCTATCCCCAGGCCCACGACAATCTTTTCGTCATACGGCCGTATCTTCCGCGCCTTCACATAATAAAGGACGGCCTTCTTGTAATTCGCCTTCTTGGCATAACAGACGGCGAGGTTGGCAAGTGCATCAAAATACCCCGAGCGTATATCTATGGCCTTTTCATACTCTTTGATGGCCCCGTCCGTGTCCCCTTGTATATCACATATCCTGCCGAAGAAAAACTGATCCTTGCTGTCGGTGGGACACGTTTCGATGGCTTTCTTGTAATACTGTACGGCTTCCCCGCATTCCCCCTTCTGGAAGAATATCTCGCCAAGACCCGCATATGCCTCATAGTACTGCGGGTCGATCTCGATTGCTTCTCTGTAACAGGCGATAGCCTCATCCCCCGATTCTTTCAGTCTGTATGTCTCCGCCAGTTTATAATAGTAATCGGCAACCTGGGGATTGACTTCGATTGCCTTCTCATATTTTTCTATCGCCCTGTCATATTTTTTCTTGGTGAAGTAGCTGTTCCCCTGAAGGTAGTGAGCCGTTGAAGATGCGCCATACGCCTCCACCGTTGCGAGAAAGAGCATGCCTGCAAGCAGCAGCGAAAGACCTTTGACGATGGTTCCTTTCATGGGCAAGAATTCCCTTTCAAAAAAGCTACGGGCCTCTCAACACAAATCGCACAGGAATATCCACCGAGAGGGGGACAGGAATCCCCATCCGCCGCGCGGGTTCAAACTCCCATGCGGTAACCGCCCTCACAGCGGCCCGATCCAGAATCGGATGACCCGAGGGCTTTTTCACCCTCACCTCCCCCACCGTACCGTCAACCAATACCATCACGGAGAGGAGGACCTCTCCCTCATACCCCCTCCTGCGTGCAATCTCCGGGTAGTGCGGAGAGGTGTTGCTTTTATAACAGGGGATGGGGGGTTCTGTCACTATTTTTTCGGTCTGTTTTCCCGCATCCGGCTTCGCCCGGAGAGGGGGCGGGATTGCGGACATCCCCGCGGGCATACCCTCCGAGGGGAGATCGTCCCTTTTCACTCCCTCTTCTGTCGGCGTCGTCTCCTCCCGTTCGTCCTTCTCCCCTGCCTCTTCCGCCGCGTTACGCACCGCAATCTCGGATACCGGCGGGGTTCCTTGATATGCGGGCATGACTGATATCGCCAGGGCCCTATCCCGAGGAGGGGAAGGCGGACGGGGTGCCGGCGTGGGAACCAGTGCCACGCCGCAGTGAATCAAGACGGCAAGAACAGCCGCGATGGCAATATCTCTCCCCGACATCATTGGCTATCCTGCACAGCGCTTCCCCGGACCATCTCCGGCCCCTCGCCGGCATGCTTCGTCCGCAATGACAATCGGGAGATGCCGGCAGCTTTTACTGCATCGATAACCGATACGATCGATTCATACGGGGCCTCCCGGTCGCCCGAGACGACGACCTTCGTCCCCGGCGATTCACGGTGGAGGAGGGCAAGGCGGACGCGAAGGATCTGTATATCCACTTCCTCGCCGTCAAGGAAGATCGTTCCACCCCGCTCGACGGCGACCTCGGAGAAATGCCCGCCCTCCACCCGGGCGGCGGACGAAGCCGGCAGATCGACCGGTATTCCCCTCTGCACAGTCATCGACATGGCAAAGAATACAAATGCCACGAGGAGGAGAAAAACCACGTCGATCAGCGGTATCATCTCGATGCGGGCCCTGTGCCTCTCTTTTCTCGTAATCTTCATCGGTGCCACCGATCACGCTGTGCCGGATTCATTCTCCGGTCCGAATCCCGACTGCACATTTCCCTGTCTTTGAATCTTCTCAAAGAGTATCTCGAGGGTCGTGCCGTATTTCTCCATATCCTGGGCGGCCTTCTCGATCCGGGACGAGAAATAGTTGTAGGGGATGAGACTGAAGATCGCGATGCTCAGGCCGAAGGCGGTGGTGAGAAGGGCCTGCCCGATCCCCGCCGTAATCGTCGCGGGATTCTCCACGCCCGCACTCCCCAGCATGTTGAAGGAATAGATGATCCCCGTAACGGTCCCCAGGATGCCCAGGAGGGGGGAGAGGGTTATCATCGTATCGAGGGTGGGCAGATAGCGCCTCATCCGTGCGATCTCTTCATCGGCACTCATCCGGAGGGCGTCTTTCAGAGAGAACTCCCGATGGACGATGCCGCACACCAGGACGCGAACGAGGGGATCACGGCTTCCCGAGACAAGCCTCCGGGCCTCTTCGAGATCCCCCCTTTCGATGAGAGACATAAACCGGTCAAGCAGCCGCGCGTCATGCCCCCTTCTTTCCCGCATCCAGAAGATACCCCTCTCGATGACGATCGTAAGGGATACCAGGGAACAGAAGAGAAGCGGGTACATGACCGGTCCTCCCTGATAAAAATAATCCAGCATAGGAACAGGTCCTTTCTATCGTTTCTCCCATAAGACTTCCGGGTGAATGATCTCGGCCATCTTCTCCAGGCCGTCGACGATCCGGGGGGACGCAAGATCGACGAGATCCGTGTCTATCACGTATATCCTGCCGTCCCTGACCGCGGGGATCGTATGCCACCTCTCCCATCCCTCCCTGACGGCGGAAAAATTACCCCCCTGTTTCATAGACGAGACGATAATGACTTCAGGCTTCCTGGCAATGACATCCTCCAGACCGCACCGCGGATACCGCACCGTCTCGTCACCGTAGATGTTCACTCCGCCGGCACGGCAAATCAGCTCACTGTGGAAGCTGCCTTTCCCCGCGGTGATGATCGGGCTGATCCCTATCTGAAAAAAGACGCGCGGCCGTTTCAGTCCCTTCAGCGACGAGGCGGTGCGATCGACCCTCGCGCGGAGGCCGTCAACCAGGACCGCGGCCCGGTCCCCCCTCTTCACCACCCTGCCTATATCCAGAACCATGCGGAATATTTCTTCGATGCCCTTCGGGTCGACAATGTAAACGGGAAAACCGATCCTCTCCAGCTGTTCCACCGTTTCCTTTCTGTTCCCGTCTGCAATACCGATTACCAGATCGGGATTCAGGGCGACGACCCGTTCGATCGATATGCTGACAAAGGTACCCACCCGCGGCTTCGACCGGGCGGCCTCGGGGTAGGTGCTCAGTACGGTTACCCCGACAATCTCCTCATCAAGACCGAGGGCGAAGAGGGTCTCCGTTATGCTGGGGGCGAGGGAAACGATCCGCCGCGGAGGAGAGGGGATATCGACCTGCCTCCCCACTTCGTCGATGTATGCATCGGCGGCGGCCGGCGGCGGGGAAGAGAACGCCGCCATGAGAAGCAGCAAAGCAATGATCCCATATCGTGCCGATTGGAAGAAAGGCATAGGACCTCAATTCCCGTCAAGCGGCCGGCCATTGACCAGCCTGACGACCGCATACTCTGAAAAATAATCGATACTGTTCATGCAGCCGTAATCCTGCTCGATCGAATAGAGGCGATCGAAACCGACTCCCA
This sequence comes from Deltaproteobacteria bacterium, assembly GCA_016934695.1. Next base: position 4,003 of record JAFGSH010000066.1, on the reverse strand, counting down.
AGGCATCCGCAAGGATCACACGGTTGACCCCTCCGTGTACCACCAGGGCAACAACTCCCCCCTTGTGGACATTCAGAATCTCCCGGTGGATGGGAATCACCCTGTTCACCATATCACGAATACTCTCCCCCCCGGGGATACGGTAGTCGGCTCCCTCCCTCCTCCACTGGTCAAAGGCCCCGGGAAACCGCTCCTCCACGCTGTCTGCGTTCAATCCCTCCCACAGCTTGACATCAAGCTCCCTCAGGGCGGGACGGGTTTCGGGGATCAGGCCGTGGGGTGCCGCGATAATATCGGCCCCCTTCCGTGCCCTGATCAGGTCGCTGCAGTAGATCGCCGCCAGGGCCTCACCCCTGAGCCTCTCCGCTACCGCCTCCATCTGTCTGACCCCATGGGCGGTGATATCCACATCCCGGTGGCCGTTGTAGGTCTCCTCTTCAAAATTCACCACCTGTCCGTGCCGTATCAGATACATCCTCGTCGGTGTGTCCACAACCCGCTCCTGTCGCTCCACTGCTTCGTTACCTACAAAGGATGGCCAGTATCAGGACTGCCGTCTCGCTCACCTCACACGCCGCCCCCATAATATCCCCGGTCACCCCCCCGATCCTCTCCTTGAAGAACAGGCCGACAAGCATGGTCAGCGCCGCGACGGCCAGAAAAATCACCACGCCCCTGAGGCCGAAGATTCCCGCGGCAATAACCGCGGCTATAAGTGTAGAGACAGCGGCCTCTCTCTTCCCCGCGAATCTCGTGAAAGCGAGACCCGTTCCATGCCCCTCTCCGGCATAATCGAACCACGCCGCCAGCTGGACCGTCGACCATCGCCCCAGAACGGGCACCACGACAAGGACAGGGCCCTTGATCTCTTCAGAAACCCCCGTCAGAGCGGCCGCCTTCAGCATGAGGATGAGTATAAGCCCTGTAACGGCAAAAGAACCGATACGGCTGTCCCTCATGATGGCAAGGGTCCGCTCCCGGTCCCTTCCCCCCGCCAGACCGTCGATCGCATCGGCGAAGCCGTCGAGATGCAGGGCGCCCGTTACAACCGTCAGTATCGCGATCACCAGGACATCCACAAGAAATGCGGGGAGGACGATGATCAGGACAGACCTGACCCCCGCCAGGGCCAGGCCGATCAGGAGACCGACCAGGGGAAAGAGGGACATCGATTTTCCCAGGTCTTCCTCACTGACGGCGCGATCCCCCGGGATCCGTATGATCGTGAGAAACCGAAGCGCAATCAGAAACCGTTTCACTGTTTTTCCACCGTATCCGCCTCCCGCATCGTCAGGGGGCCGTATCCACCCCCGCCGATGTAAAGGTCGCCATCTCATTCATGAGCTCTACGGAGGCCTCGACAATAGAGATACCCAGTGCCGCCCCCGCTCCCTCCCCCAGTCTCATATCCAGATCCAGCATGGGTTTCCTCCCGACCATATCAAGCATTTGTCCGTGCCCCGCTTCGGCGGAAAGATGCGCATAGAAGAGATACTCATCGATTGTCGGATTCATCCGGGTGGCGATCAGGGCCCCCGCCGTTGATATGAAGCCGTCCACCACCACCGGTATCCGCCGGGCGGCGCAGCCGATGATCAGCCCCGCGATCCCGCCTATCTCAAAACCGCCCACCTTTGCAAGGACATCGAGGGGGTCACCGGGATCGGGACGATTCAGGTCGACTGCCTTTCTTATTGCAGCAATCTTCACTTCGAGCGTTCGATCGTCGATCCCGGTCCCCCTCCCCGTCACCGCCTCCGCCGGAAGACCCGCCATCACCGACAGGATCGCGCTCGAAGGGGTGGTGTTTCCGATCCCCATCTCCCCCGTCCCCGCGATATCCATACCTTCCCCCGCATACTCCCCGGCCAGATCGATCCCGGTCCATACCGACCGCAGGGCCTCCCCGGGGGTCATGGCGGGGCCCTGCGTGAAGTTCTTCGTCCCGTACCCCACCTTCCTGACGACGAGTCCCTCGGCGGGTTCGAAATCATGGTTCACACCAATATCCACAACCACTACTTCAGACTCGGCATGCCCTGCGAGGACATTGACGGCGGCACCGCCGGCAAGCATGTTCAGGACCATCTGGACGGTCACCCTTCCCGGATAGGCACTTACCCCCTCTTCGACAACCCCGTGATCGCCGGCAAAGGTGAAGATTACCTTTCGCTTCACGGAGGGATGCAGATCCTCCTTGATGGCGGCATACCGCCGGGCGATCTCTTCCAGCCTGCCAAGAGACCCGCGGGGCTTCGCGAGACCGTCCAGCTTCCGCTGCGCCCGCTCCAGGAACCTCTTGTCCAAGGGTTGGATCTTATCCAGTATAGCCTGAAGCCCCTTCATCATCGCTATCGCTCCCGCATACGGCTACTTTATCTTCAGAGGAATTCCGCAGCAGAGGAGGTATACCTCGTCTGCAGTTCGCGCCGCCCTCTGATTGAGGAAGCCGAGCCGGTCCCGGTAATCCCGTGCGAGTGCATTGTCCGGAACGATACCCATCCCCACCTCGTTGGAAACGACGATCGCCGTTCCCGGAAAACCCTCCAGCTCGCGGAAGAGCTCATCCACGCTTCGCCGTATCCCCTCATCTTTCTCCTTGTACCGCTGCATCAGATTGGACATCCAGATGGTCAGACAGTCGATAAGAACCGTCTCGTATGTCCCCTGCGCCGACCTGAGGACCGTTCCGAGATCGATTGCCTCTTCACGGGTATCCCACCGGTCCCCTCGCTGCTCGCGGTGCCGCCGGATCCTCCTTTGCATCTCCTCGTCGAGGGTCTCGGCGGTTGCCAGAAAGAGTCTCTTCCCCGGAAGGGCCTCCCCCCTGTTCTGGGCGAAGTCACTCTTCCCGCTCCGCACCCCCCCTGTTATAAAGATCATCATCCCAGCACCTCTTCGTCCGTTCTCTGCACAACCTCTCCGCAGGTCCTGCAGTGCGGAGCCCCCCGCGGAATCCCCGCGCCGCAGCATCCGCAACCGTTTCCCTCCTTCTGGGGGCCGGGAATCTCTCCGATGACATCCCGGCAGATGCGGTAACCGCACCAATAATTCCGGCCTCGCGCGACCGCGGCGGCACATTGTCCCGGGGGCTCATCGAAGAGATACCTTTTATCCGTGTGCATATGGAGCTGTCTACCTTCCTCTCTCAAAAGGGACGCTGGATGGATTTCGCTCCGCACGCAGGTCTGAGCCCAGGAGCGTCACCCGCGGCAATCCGCTGAACGGATTGGCATCGATCAGGACGTCCGTCTCATACACCTCCCTGATGTTCGCCTCCGTGATAACCTCGCCCGGCACTCCCAGGCTGTGGATGCATCCCTCCCTGAGCAGCATGACCCGGTCGCAGTACGCCGCTGCGAGGTTTATATCATGGGTTACGGCGAGAACGGTCAGCCCCTGTTCCCTGTTGAGGATCTTCATCAGACCGAACAACTCCGCCTGGTGTTTTATATCCAGAAACGCGGTCGGCTCATCGAGGAGGATCACCTCCGGCTCCTGCGCAAGGGCCCTGGCTATCAGGACCCGCTGTCGCTCCCCGCCGCTCAGGCTGTCCATGCCGCGGTCGGCCAGAGAGGTGGTGTCCGTCATTTCCATCGCCCTGCGCACGATCGCGCGATCGGCCTCCCCCTCGAACCTGAGCATTCCCAGGTGAGGGGATCGTCCCATCATGACGATCTCGAGAACCCTGAAGGGGAAGACCATCGGGAAATCCTGGGGCACAACGGCGACAAGCCGGGCAATATCCCGCCGCCTCATCGCCCGTATCGCATGACCGTTCACACTCACTGTCCCCCTCTCGGGGGCCAGAACGCCGTCGAGCACCCTGATAAGGGTTGTCTTTCCCGAACCGTTGGGACCGATGACCCCCAGAAACTCCCCCCGGCGGACCTCGAAAGAGACACCCTTCAGCGCCGGGATATCGTTGTATCGGAAATCGACATCAATCACGGTTACGATTGACACGCTCACATCCTCCTCGTCCGCAGGAGGTAGATAAAGT
>JAFGSH010000065.1 GCA_016934695.1 Deltaproteobacteria bacterium | reverse complement strand
GCCCCCGGATTGCGCACATAGGTGATGCTGAACAACCCGTCAATCACCGGATAGGATTCGTGGAGAGACATGACCGAACTGACATACCACTTGGTGAACTGGTCCAGTCCCACGATCAGGATCAACGGCATGAAGAAGAGGGTATAGTTTCTTCGCACGGTTACCTTCCTTACAGGTTCTGCGCGCACCGCTCACAGATGTTGGGATGATCGGCGATTTCCCCTACCGTCTCGCTGTAGTTCCAGCACCGCTCGCACTTGGCACCCCGTGCCTTTGCGACCCCGATTTTCAGACCTTCAAATTCCGTACTCTCGTACGGATCGGCGATTACGTCGCCGGCCACCAGATCGACCTGCGACACGATCATAAAGGCACTCATCATATCGCGGTATTCCGTCAGCAATGCCTGGAGCTTTTCCGGAGCGCAGATGGATACGCAGCTGTCGAGTGAGTGTCCCACGATTTTCTGCTTCCGGGCTATCTCGATCGCCTTCGAGACCTCGCCCCTCACGGCGATCAGGGTCTCCCACTTCCTCCCGATCTCTTCATCCTGGCGGCGCGGGTCCACATCGGGGAACTGCGTCATGTGGATACTCTCGACCTTTCCCCGGTATGCGGGCATGTGGGCCCAGATCTCTTCGGCGGTGAAGACCAGAATGGGAGCGAGAAGCTTCACCATGGCGTCGAGGACATTATACATGGCGCTCTGGGCGGACCGTCGCTCGTGCGATGCGGCCCTGGAGGTATAGAGCCGGTCCTTCAGGACATCGAGGTACAGAGAACTCAGATCGACGCTGCAGAAATTGTGCAGGGTGTAGTAAACGGCATGGAATTGATAGCTCTCGTACGCGCCACGCACCCGGCGGATGATCTCCTGGAGGCGGTGCATGATCCACCGGTCCATCTCCTCCATCTCATCAACGGGGACCATGTCCTTTTCACAGTCGAAGTCGTAGAGATTCCCCAGGATATAGCGGCTCGTATTGCGGATCCGGCGGTATGCCTCGACGAGGCGTTTCAGGATCTCCTCGGAGATTCTGATATCGAGGGTGTAGTCCTCGGCGGCCACCCAGAGGCGCAGGATCTCCGCCCCGTACTGATCGACCATCTTCTGGGGATCGACAAAGTTACCCAGCGACTTGGACATCTTCTTCCCCTCGCCGTCGACGACGAAACCGTGGGTCAGGACGTTCTTGTACGGCGCCCTCCCCCGGGTCCCGACCGACTCCAGAAGTGAGGAATGGAACCACCCGCGGTGCTGGTCGCTCCCCTCGAGATACATGTCACAGGGAGAACCAAGGTCATCCCGCTTCTCGAGGACCGCCGCATGGCTGACCCCGGAATCGAACCAGACATCGAGGATGTTGGTTTCTTTCGTGAATTCGCTCCCGCCACACGACGGGCAGACCGTCCCGGCGGGGAGAAGCTCGGCGGCATCCCGCTCGAACCAGACATCGGCCCCGTGTTCCCTGACCAGGGCCACGACATGATCCAGAATCTCTTCTGTTGCCAGATAGGCACCGCACCCCTTGCAGTAGAAGACCGTGATGGGTACCCCCCACGAGCGCTGGCGGGAGATACACCAGTCGGGACGGTTTTCGATCATCCTGTAGATCCGGTCCCGTCCCCACGAGGGGACCCAGGTGACGCTGTCGATCGCCGCGAGGGCCTTCTGGCGGAGACCGTTCTTCTCCATGGAGATGAACCACTGTTCCGTGGACCGGAAGATGATGGGGTTCTTGCACCGCCAGCAGTGCGGGTACTGGTGTTCGATGTCCATCTGCCCCAGGAGGGCCCCCACCTCTCTGAGTTTATCGTTCACCGCCTCGTTCATGTCGAAAACGAAACCACCGGCGAAGAAATCCACATCGGGGGTGAAATTGCCGTCGTCGTCGACCGGGGCATAGACATCCAGGCCGTACTCGAGACCGATCTCATAGTCCTCCTGGCCGTGCCCGGGGGCGATGTGGACACACCCCGTTCCGGCATCGAGAGTCACGAAGGGAGCGAGGATCAGGACGCTCTCCCGATCGATGAAGGGATGCCGGCACTTCAGACCTTCCATGATCGCCCCTTTGAATGTGGCGATGATTTCGTACTCTTTTCCCCGGAAACCGAAGGCATCCAAGCAGTAGTCCAGCAGTTCCTCGGCGAATATCAGCACCTCGCCGTTGACCCGGACCGCTACGTAGTCGAAATCCTCATGAAAGGCGATGGCGAGGTTGGCGGGGATCGTCCACGGAGTGGTCGTCCAGATCACCACGCTGACCTTTTCTCCGGCGAGGGCGGGGAGGACGGATGATATATAGGAGACCATCGGGAACTTCACATAGATGGAGGGAGTGATATGGTCGGCGTATTCAACCTCTGCCTCGGCGAGGGCCGTCTTGCAGGAGGCGCACCAGTAGACCGGTTTCTTCCCCTTGTAGACGTCACCGCTCAGGAGGAGCTTACCAAACTCCTCAACTGTCGTGGCCTCGTAGTCATAATCCATTGTCACGTACGGGTTGGCCCATTCACCGAAGACACCGAACCGTTTGAACTCTTCCCGCTGAATATCGAGATATCTGTTGGCATAGGTGCGGCAGAGCCTGCGCTTCTCCGCCTGGGGCATGGTGTACTGCTTGTCTCCCAGTTCCTGGTCGACCTGGTGCTCGATGGGGAGACCGTGGCAGTCCCACCCGGGGACATAGACGCAATCGAACCCCGTCATGCCCTTCGCCTTGATGACGATGTCCTTGATGATCTTATTGAGGGCGGTCCCGAGGTGGATATCCCCGTTGGCGTAGGGAGGACCGTCATGAAGGATGTACCGCTCGCGGCCCTTCGCCACCTCCCGTATCTTCTGATAGATATCGATCTGATCCCATTTTTCAAGCTGTTCCGGCTCCTTGCGGGCCAGATTCGCCTTCATCGAAAAGTCCGTCTTCGGTAGATTCAACGTGTCCTTATAGTCCATGGTCGGTCTCCTGCGTATGGTATACATCCTAGATTTACAAATCTGCCTTGATACCACACTTTGCCGCCCACAGGCAACCGATAACCGGTGAAGAACCGCCGAATTCTCAGCACACCTCTATTTTTTTGTCTGCTGGAGGGCGAGGACCCCCGTCCGCGCGATCTTGTCGACACCGAGGGGACGCAGGAAATTGATGACCGTCTCCACCTCTTCCCGGCTCCCGGCGACCTGGATGACGCAGTAATTATCCCGCATGGAGATGATCTTGCAATCGAACATGCTGACGGTCTGCGCCACCTCCTGCCGGTTTTTCTGGGTCATTTTGATCCCGACCAGGATCATCTCCCGCTGGGCGGAATGCCCGGACATCAATTCCGTCACCTCGATCACATCCACCAGCCGTGTCAGCTGCTTCTTCACCTTATCGATAAAGTCGGAATCCGCGTTGGTTATCGATGTGATCCGCGAGATCTCGGGAGAGATCGTCTCCGCCACGCAGAGACTCTCGATATTGTAGCCGAGCCGCCCGAAAACACCGGCAACCCGGGCCAGGACGCCCGGTTTGTTGTTCACCAGTATCTCAATGATCCGTTCCTGTATCCCCATGATGTTTTCATCCTTTCATTATATATCGTTTGTCCGCCTCCGGCATCTCATCCCTGCCGTCCGCTGATCATGTCGATGTTTGACTTCCCCGGGGGGATAATCGGGTAGACGTAGTTGTCGGGATCGACCATGACCTCCAGCAGGAAGGCGCCCTTGGAGGCGGCCATCTTCTCGATCCCGGCAGCGGCATCGCCGACGTGCACCCGTTCCGCCTCGATCCCGAATCCCTTGGCAATGGCGATCAGATCGACCGTGCTGGTCCCCAGTTCGATATCGCAGAACCGAGCCCCATAGAAGAGGTCCTGTATCTGACGTATCATCCCGAGGTTCCCGTTGTTGAAGACCACGATCTTGAGGGGAATCTGGTAACAGGTGACCGTGACGAGTTCCTGTATGTTCATGAAGAAACCGCCGTCCCCGGAAAAGACAACCACGGTCCGGTCCGGGGCTCCCATCTGAACACCGATCGCCGCGGGGAGACTGAATCCCATAGTCCCCAGCCCGCCCGGCGTGATCACGCTCCGGGGTGCCTTTGCCTTCCAGGACCGCAGGGTCCATATCTGGTTTAACCCCACATCGGTGATCGCCGTCGCCTTCTCCGGCATAGCCCCCTGGACGTCCCGGATAAAGGGTCCCGCCGCTCCGCACTCATCCATGACTCCGCTCTGATTCCGGGCCTCTCGTTCCCGTTTGATCCGCTCCAGCCACTCTTTCCGCTCCTTTTCTTCCACAAGAG
>JAFGSH010000064.1 GCA_016934695.1 Deltaproteobacteria bacterium | reverse complement strand
GCGGAAGAGGCGGGGATCAACATGCCCAGCTTCTTCGGATACATGATCAAGTACTCGATTCCCATCCTGATCCCCGTCTTCATCCTCGTCACCTTCATATTCTTTTAGCGGGGGAGGGGGTGTGCATAGAAAGGCGTGTCCGGCATGAACAAGGAATATTGTGAAGTAGTGGTGGAAGGTTCGCTCGACCTCATCAGGGGGTTTGTGGTTGGATTTCTTGAGGGACGGGGAATCCGGGGTGAGGCGGTCTTCGGCGAGGAGCACCATGTGGAAAACGAAAGTAAGTTCGGCCAGATGATGCGTCTTATCGGTGTCAGGGGAACCCGCTTTCGCCTTATCGTCGGCACCGGGTTTCTCACACTCCTCAAGGAGGCCCTGGAGAGGCGGAGAGATGAACTCGCACTGAAGATCGTCTCCGAGAAGAAGATCAGCCGGGCCTCGTTCGGCTTCCGCTTCCGGGCCTATACCAGGGAGCTGGGAGGTGAACTGAAGGCACTGTTCGGGAGTCCGCCGGACGGACTCCAGGTGAAGGACTATCAGCCCAAAGAGACGGTATTGCCCGAGGGGAAGGGAGTGGAGGCCTACGCTCCGCTTCACGAATATGAGGTCAAGGCCACGGGAACCCTCTCCGGCCCCATCTGTGGTGTGATCGATTTCTACGGCAAGGCGGAACACTACGACATGGTGGAGCTTGGCAACATCAAGCTGGAGTACGACAAGTCCTGAGCGGTTATCGTTTTCTACGGACCACCTTCCTCTTGACGACCTTCTTGCGGGGACGGGAGGGGGTGGCCGTGATTCCCCGCGATGTCTGAGGCGGCGATTCTCTGCGGGTATCGTGGCCTGATGTATCGGATGGGTGCCTCTGCCAGTGAAAACAGGTCGCCCTCGGACACTTGAGGATCGTTTTCCCGCCGCCGTCCGAGGATTCCACCAGGAAGAGACTGCCGCATTCCGGGCACACCAGATGGTATGGCTTCCCCCAGCTGATAAAGGTGCACTCTGTATCAGAACATACATAGTACCGTTTGCCGGTACTGGTTTCCTGGGTTTTGATCCGTCCGGTCCTGCATATCGGGCACTGCATGGCGAGGTCTTCTTCAAAGGCGGCGATTTTCTTCCCAACGATGTCCTCATCCCTTTCAAGTTTCGGAAGGGACCCCGTTTCTTCCCGGATCTTTTCGTCGGAAACCTCCTCCCTTGCCTCAACCGGCTCTTCCTCCTCGCCCTCTGATACGGGTGGTTCTTCTCTCTCCGGTGGAGAGGATTCGTCCTCGTGCTCTGGAGGGAGATCGTTCTGAATCTCCCCGGACGATACCGATACGGAACCTTCGTCCGATGGGATCTCCGGTACGATATCAAAGGAGAGGGGTTCATTGTCCGCGGTATCGGCGTATCCCGTAAGGGGTTCTCCTTTCCCCTCCTCTCCATGCACGACACCGATCGTCTCCGAAGGAGTCTTTTCTTGAACTTCCGAAAGCCGAGCTTCAGCCGTCGGCATCTCTGCCGGTTGTATCCCCGCGGCCCCCTGTTGTATCTCCTGATGTTCTGCAGGGGATGGGGCGATGGTTTCCGGTCGACTTGCCGGGGTCTTTCCCCTCACGGGTGCGGGTTTCTGATACGCGGCGATGAAGTCCGAGCCTTTGATGACCTTGCTCCGGGTGGGGCGACGGATTTCCGTGAGTGATGCCAGGATCTCGCGCTGCATCGGTTTCTGTCTGCCGGTTCGAAGGGGGGCGGGTGCCTCCTTCTGCTTGGGCGGGACCTGCTTTTTCTTGAGGGGAACGCCGTGCATCTGTAAGGTCTGATCGAAATGGTCTTCGGCGGTTGCAAGAGGCTTGCGGCCGGATTTCACCTCTTCCATGGCCTGGGCGAGGTACGCGACGAGGTTGATCCCCGGCATGGTGGGAAAGATGTGGTCCAGAATCTGGGCCATCCTGACGGTATGTTCCTTGATGGAAATGCCGGATTCGGGATGAATCTTGAGGTATCCCCTTCCGATCATGGCCGGTATGGCCGTATTCATAATCTTATCAGCATCCAGGCACATCTCGGTCAGTTCATCGCAGAGCATCGCCCGGGTATATTGTTCGGACCGGGTAATTCCTCCCTTTTCGTTCTTCACCTGTTCGGCAAGGAGGATGAGGCATGCTATGGCGTCGATGGTTATCGGTAATCCCTCGATACCGTATCGCGCTCCAAGCAGTCTTTGCACGTGGCGGCCGAGTATTGTATCGAAATGGCGTTGAATACTCTCTTCGGCGGACCCGTTTTCCTGGATGTTCGTTCCCATCAGACCTTCCTGTCTCCAGATCCATCTTCAGCATGCGTGCCCCTTGCGGCAAAGGGTGTCGCATGGCGGTGATTTATCCTTCATCCTCCGCCTGTTCGACCGCATCATCAGCCGCGGATGCCGCTTCAGGGTCCTTTTTCTTCGATTTCTTGTCGTCGGATGTTTCGTCTCCGGACTCGGATACCACCTCCTCCCCTGTGTCTTCTTCACCGCTTTCTGCCTGATCAGGTTCGGGCGATCCTTCTTCTTCACCGCTTTCTCCGTCGGTATCCGGATCAAGATCGGATGAAAGGGACAGGTAATTTCCCTCTCGATCGAGGAGAATAGAGAGATTGACCTTCACGTCGAAATCCAGTCTGTACGCGATCTGGTTCTCATGAACGACGATATCGCCTTTCTTGTACTCCACGTCATCGTCGATACCCAGTTTGTGTTTCTCCAGGAAAACCTTGCCGATGGCCCCCCAATCCATATCGGCGGTTATGGCGTCGATCAGCTCGCTTTCCCCCCCCTTGATGACGGCAGGATCTGTTATTTTCATGTAAGAACTCCTTTCTTCATATCTGCTTCGATACGGATAATGAAGACAGGGCATGCCCTGCCACGGACGCATGCACCGTCTCATCCGGTACCGGTGGATTCGTCCGACTGGCGGGATAGTCCCCCACCGCCCCTGTACATGAGACTGGAGCAGCAAAACCCGTACCAACGCAATTACTTCAGGCTTCTCACTGAGTAATCGGCAAAAAGGGGTGATTTCACCAGTCGGCGGTCGTGATCCTGCCGGCGTACACGACGCGGAAGGGAACGGGAACCGGGGAAATTTCCCCCCCGGTAACGGAAGCTGCGGGATGTGAATGACTTGAAGGATAATGAGCCCTTCATCCCTCCCAGGGGAGTGATGAGGCCGGACAGTGATATCCGCTGTGCCGGGGGTATCAAAGGCATAAATGGTCAAAATATTGACGTACCATGCCCGCCCCGGGCAGTGATTGATACGCTATTGATTGTGAACGTTTACCGGCAGTTTCCCTGAATGATGCGCCCCTCTCCGGGCGTTCTCGACACGGCATATTTCTTGCCTCATCAATGAGGGCCACGGTACGGGGCACCTTGATGACTCCCCGATCCTGAAATTCCAGGGGAGGTCGAAGTGGAACAGCGATTGTTTTTAATATATTTCCCGGCGGTCGAACGGAGAGCGCGTGAGGCGACCCATCCTGAAGCCCTTGCGGGGCGGAGGGCCTTACCCTCGGAGTGCCTTCCCCGCTACGGGCAGGGCTTCATTTTTCAGGAGAAAATCCTCCCGGAAGCCGATTACAACACTGGATCCATTGTGATGCCGGAAGGCCGTGGTCACGCTGTTCCCTGCGGCATCGGCACGGGGTGCCGAGGCTGGACGGCACGGCGGACGGGTATCCGCTGAGAGATATCGGAAATCCGAGGGGTTGTTACGCGGAGAAATGGGGTTACGTGTCATCAATGATGATTTTTAGAGACGGACGATCGGGTTCCCTGTTGTCGGAAAGATCGAGAGGATAGTTCGGTGGCCCTTGCGATAACCATTCAAGGCATTGATGAGGCCTTGTCTCATTTTAACTACCGGAATAAACCGGCGCTGAAATACCGGTTGATCGCTCTTATCAGGGACCATTACGAAGATGAGGAGTCCCTTGAGGCCGTTGAAGACATCGATACGGATGAACTGATCACGGTCTTGTGGAATATACGGGATGACCTCGCGGCTGTCAGAAACAGGCGGAAAAACCTGAAGAGCGTCAAATCCGCCATCAATAGCGAACTCAAAAGACTGTACGAGGAGGGGAAAAATCCTGAGGGGATCGTCATCGGGCCCGCGAACACCTTTGTCATGTCCGATGAGGCCAGACAGAGTGCCTTTGAGGCCTTTATACGGGAGCCGAAGGAGGACGGCGCGGCCCTTCTGGGGCAGGTCAAGGATGTACTGAAGGTGTTGAATGAGGTGCTCGCAACCTCGCCGTACTTCGATGATGGAGAGGGGGGCGAGGATTCCGGGAAGCTGCAGGAGATAAAGGCTCTTATCCGCTCCCTTACCGACAAGGCCGGATTGGACGGGACGGAATCCCCGCATTCCGGGGGGGCAGTCCCTCAGATGCGGACGGCTGAGAACGTGGGGGGGATTCAGGGATGGGATGTCCCCGGGAGCGGTACCGGTGAATGGATGGGTGCGGCCACGGGTGACGCCGGTTCGGATGTTGCGGGGAGCAAAACGGGAGAAGAGCCGTC
>JAFGSH010000063.1 GCA_016934695.1 Deltaproteobacteria bacterium | reverse complement strand
TGATCTCCTTGCCGATCTTTTTCCCCCACTCCTTCGCCGTCTCCAGGGTCTCCTCGGAGGTTTCATGTCCTTTTATGATTTCCAGGAGGCGCATCACCGGAACGGGATTGAAGAAATGGGTGCCGATGAATTTGTCCGGCCTGTTCGTGATGGAGGCCATCTCCGTGATGCTCAGGCCGGATGTGTTGGTGAAGAAGAGACACCGGTCCGGGACGATCTCTTCCAGCTCGGCGTATACCCGCTTCTTGATCTCCATCACCTCGACGATCACCTCGACGACGGCGTCGGCGTTACCGGCCGCCTCTTTCAGGTCCAGGGTAGGGGTGATTCTTCCGAGGACGGCGTCCATCTCTTCCGGTGCCAGTTTTCCCTTCGATACGGCCCGGGCGAGATTCTTCTTGATCGTGTCCATCCCCCCGTCGATGAAACGCTGTTCGATATCCCGCATGGCGACCTTGTACCCCGCCTGCGCGCAGACCTGGGCGATGCCGCTCCCCATCAGGCCCGCCCCCAAGACGCATACTTTCTTTATTTCCATCGCTTCCTCCTTTTCTGTGACTGACGGTGCGGGAGACCCCTACCGGCCCTCTCCCGCGGAACCGTCATAGTGTGTTTCCGAACAGCGCCACGCTGACGACGCTCATGCAGGGGAATCCTCCCAGGTTGTGGGTCAAGCCGATCCGGGGATTCTCGATCTGCCGCTCCCCCGCTTTTCCCTGGAGTTGTTTGTATTCCTCATAGATCATCCTGATCCCCGATGCCCCGATGGGGTGGCCGAAGCATTTCAGCCCGCCGTCGGTCTGGCAGGGGATCTCCCCGTCGAGGTCGAAGAACCCCGCCTCGATGTCCTGGACGGCCTTCCCCCGGGGGGATATCTGGAGGTCTTCGTACGTCGAGAGCTCGGTGATGGAGAAACAGTCGTGGACCTCCATCATGCTGATCTCTTCGCGGGGCTTGGTGATCCCGGCCTCTTTGAAGGCCGCGCACCCGGCCCGGTAGGTCGGGATGACGTGGGTGCCGTCCCACTTCTGGTGCGCCATCTCCTCCCCCGAGGTGACGGCAATCTGCAGGCCCTTGACGTAGATCGGGTCCTTCCTGAACTCCTGAGCCCTGCTCGCGCGGCAGACGATGGCGCAGGCGGCCCCGTCGCTCACGCCGCAACAGTCGAAGAGCCCCAGCGGCCAGGCGATGATCGGGGCGTTCATGATCTTCTCGACGGAGACCTCGCTCTTCAGGTGCGCCTTGGGGCTCAGGGTCCCGTTGTGGTGACTCTTCGACGATATGTGCGCCAGGGCTCGTTTCCCCTCCTCGGGGGAGAGGCCGTACTTATCGAAGTAGGCCGTCGCCAGCATGGCGAAGCCCCCCGGGGCCGTGAGATTGGCGAAAATGGCCCTGTTCTGTGATCCTAAAAGATTGCCGAAGTCGGGGAGGCCGCCGTACCCGGTGTCCTTCAGCTTCTCGACTCCCAGCGCCAGCGCGATATCGCAGGCCCCCGAGGCGACGGCGTAACAGGCGCCGCGGAAGGATTCCGTCCCGCTGGCGCAGAAATTCTCCACCCGGGTCGCCGGGATGAAGGGGAGTTTCAAGGTTTTGGTGAGCGACAAGGCGCTCTTCCCCACATTGACCTCGTCGAAACAGGTGCCGAACCACGCGGCGTCGATGTCTTTCTTCTCGATGCCGGCATCCTCGAGCGCCTCCTGAAAGGCGTCGACCATGAGATCGGACGCGCTCTTGTCCCACAGCTCGCCGAAGGTGGTGCACCCCATACCGATTATGGCCACCTCATTTTTTATTCCCTGTGCCATTGTATCTCTCCTTTTTCACAGATTCATTCTATTTGACCGGAACCGCCTTCCAGAAATAGCCGTAGTAGCCTCTCTGGGGGTCCGCGTACTTTCTGCGGAAACTTAAAGTAACCGGCATCTTCACCTTGACGGAATCGAGCGAACAGTCGGTGAGATCGAGGAGGATCCTCCCCCCGTCCTCAAAATCGACCAGACCGTAGATCTGGGGAGGGTCCCAACTGAAGGCCAGATTATCCCCGGTATAGGCTGTGAGGGTCCCCGTCTTGTCGGAGAAGCGGTACTCTTCCATGTCATCCACGGCGCCGCAGTCCGGGTTCACGCAGATACGCTGTTTCGGGTACTGCGGGGTTCCGCAGGCCCTGCACCGCGAGCCCACGAGGGCGGAGATGGCGTTCCCGTCCCTCCCGAGGACGGTCATCGCCGTCGGCGTTACCTCTTCCCCCCTGATCCCCACCTCCAGGGGGATGAGATTTCTGAAGACCAGATATTTCCCGTACACCGACAGATCGTTTCTTGCGGCGAGATGCCCTTTGACCCCCTGTCTGGCGCCCGTGCGAAACGCCTCTATCCTGTCCGTCACCTCGAACCAGAGGGCGTCGCTCCCGCTCCCGTAGCTGGCGACGAGAAGCTTGTCGCCAGCATGGGCCTCTTCCAGCGCCGCCGCCAGCATCATGAGGGGCAAGGCCGCCCCGGTGTCCCCCACCCGGTCCATCATGGTGTCCTGCATCTGCTCGGGGGAGGCCCCGATAGCCGCGAGAAGACCCTTCACGGCGCCCGCAACGGGGCAGGCCAGAATGACCTTCGCGAAATCGGCGATCTTCAGGTCATGCCGGTCGAGGAGACCCGCGACTGCCTGGGGAATGATCCGTGCATACCCCGCGTCGCGTATCCACCGCTCCTCCCAGGCGTGGGGAAATTTTTCCTCCTGAGTGCGCCGGAAATCGATAAAATCCGTTGAGACGGAAAAGGAACCCTTGAACTGTGCCAGGACGTCCTCGTTCCCCGTCAGGAAGGCCGCCGCGCCATCGCCGTAGGTGTGTTCCTGAGAGCTCCCCGGCTTCGCGAGCCGGTTCTCGCTCGCGCAGACCATCATGCTTCCACTCTCGGCCGCGTCGAGGGCGGCGAGGAGGGCGGTGGTGCCGACCTTGGTCGACCCTCCAAAATCGGCCGTCCTCACGCCGGGTGGGAGGTCGAGACCCTGAGAGACGATCACCGCGTTCTGTCTCTGGGCGAAAGGGAGGGAGGTGGACGCCAGGTACAGGCCGTCGACCCCTTCCCGCGACTGGCCTCCCAGGCAGTCCAGGGCCGCCGCAACGGCCATCGTGACGCTGTCTTCGTCATAATTGGCGACCGCCTTCTCCCCCCGTGCCACGGAGGCGTTTGCCGGATTGAACCACCCCAACTGTTCGAATATGATCGCGCGGTTCATCCGGTACCAGGGGATATACGCGCCGTACGACGTGATACCAACCATAGCTTCTCTCCTTTGTGTTGTATTTGGTCCGGCCGTGAACCGGCCGGCTCGGTATCCGCATGCACGTGGGCGGGTCGAGATTTTGAGAGGCTTCTCGATACGTTACCACGGTATCCATGGAAAATGTAACCATCGGAAGTTCGCCCCCCGCGAAGTGTGAAACTCACACTGAATACACCCCATAGTATGAGAGCAACTACTGTGTCAATAGTTTATACCTGTTTTTAGAGGTGATCGTAGAAAAATATTTTAATCAAAGATATTTTTCTTTGTACAACTTTGAATTTGCACTGATAATCTGGATTGCCGTACTCCGGCGGCGGGGAGAAAATTCCTTGACATGGGTTCGGAAGGTAGGGTATGTTGATACCTAATGGACCACTCGGTATGGGCGGACCTGTCGATATGGACGGATGGTGAGGAAATTTCATAATTTCTGGGAGAACTCTATGGTTATTATCGAGGGAAGGACGTACTATACGACGGCCGATGCGGCGAAGGCCCTTGGTGTCTCCGCAAAGACGATACGGAGCTACATAGAAAAGGGCATCATCCCGGAGCCTCCGGAGGTGCAGTCCGGGCTGCGCACCTTCAAGCACTTTCCCAAGGATTACATGGGGGAGGCAAAGAGGATCCTTGAAACCTATCGCCAGAAGCAGGCGTCTCTCAAAAGAGACAAACAGCTGAGCATCTTTTGAGGGTCTGCTCGGGGAGAACGCAGGCAGTGTGTAGTGACATGAACATTGGTTGGGTAACGCATAGGTGGAGGCTTTCATACGGTGCCTTCTCAACAAGATATCTCTTCAACTGAAAGGCTGCTGAAGCTGATCCGGAGTGATGGAGCCCCGAGCGGAGGGAGTACGCCCGGCGCCGCGGATGCCTCTTCGTCCGGAAAGGCCGGGAGAGGAGATGCGCGGGGATTTCTTGCAAAGAGGTCCGTGTCCGTCGGGGTGGATATCGGACTCGACGAACTGAGGCTGGTCAAGGTACGGCAGCCGTCAAGCGGCCAGTACGAGTTGCTGGATTGCAGAAAGGTCTTTGTCGAATCCGGGGTTTCATGGGGTACTCCCGGGTTTGCCGGCTTCCTGAGAGCGGAGATCGAGAAGTTCTGCGGCCCGGGGAAGGATTACAGCATATGGAGTATGATCCGGTCGGACAGGGTGGATGTGGAGAGCCTCCGCATTCCCAAGGTGGGGAAAAAGCAGCTTGAAAACGCCGTCTTCTGGACCGCGAAGAAGAATACGGTCTTTGACGAAAAGGAAACGATCCTTGACTTTGAGGTTCAAGGGGAGGTGGTCGAAGAGGGGGTGACCAGGCTGTCGGTGGTGATATGCACCGCCCCCAAGCGTGAGGTAGAGGAGATGAAAGACCTCTTTGACGATATCGGGTTTCCCCTGGCCGGCCTTACCGTCGCCCCCTTCGCCCTCCAGAACTTCTTCAGGGTCGGCTGGATGTCTCTCCCCGATCGGACGGCTACCCTGTACATCGGGGACGATTCGTCGCGGATCGATGTCTTCTCCAAGGGAAATCTGGTGATGACGCGCGGCATACGGGCGGGGATCAACAGCATGGCGGAGTCTCTTTTGGAGGAACACTCCACCGCCTCCGTTCCGGGAGAGAAATGGGGGGAGATCTCCGGGGGGGGATTCGATCTCGGACAGACACCGGACCCCATGACCATAGAGGACGCGAAAGATCTGGTCTTCAGCCTGGGATTTGATTCGCCGCCTCCGTACGGGGAGGCCGATCGTTTCGGCCTCGGTAAGGAAGAGATATTCGCAATGATCAATCCCGCCCTGGAGCGGCTTGTGCGCCAGGTGGAGAGAACCCTGGAACATTACACCGTCATCCTTGGCAACGAGGGAATCGATTTCGTATATGTTTTTTCCGACGCGGGGGTGTACCGGCCCGTCGTCGAGTATGTCGGCGGCCAGCTCAAGCTGGAGAGCGACGTCCTGGATCCCCTGGCCCCCGAGAATCCGTTCTCCGGCCCCCTCACGGCGAATACGTCCACCTCTCAGCGGGCCTCTCTGACCTCCGCCCTGGGCCTTGCGCTGTCGAGTCTGCCTCGCACCCCGAATCTCATATTTACCCACAGCGACAAGGAAAAATCCGCGAGAATCAGACGCGTGAACCGCGTGATAATTTCCGCCTTCGCTGCGGCCGTGGTGGTCTTTATCGGCCTCTTTTTCTGGATGGGAGACACTGTGGATCGGAAGGCGGCCGCGCTGGAACGGCTTGACCGGCAGCTGCAGAGAGACACGCAGGTGATCGAGGAAGCCGCCCGGACGATGGTCTCCGAGATCAAGGACAACCGTCTTGTCCTCCAGCGGTTCGCGGAGAGGTATTTCGGCGTGGCGGTTATCGGCGAGCTCGCGAAACTGACCCCTCAAGATGTGCACCTTCTGGCCGTTAAGGCCACCATGAGGAAGGGAGCCGGTGCGGAGGCCAGGAAGATCGCTGAGGGCCTGACGATCAACGGCGTCGTCACGGGTGACCCCGGTTTTCTCGAATCCGTTTTGGCTAAATATGTGCTTGATCTCAGGAATTCCCGTATGTTTCGAAAGGTCACGATTGATAAACATGCCAGAGAGGCCTTTCACGCGGGCGAGGCGCTTCATTTCAGCATAGCGATCGATTTCGCATAAGGTGTACGGATGAAGGATGTCACGAAGCAGATTGGCAAGATCCCCGGCCGGAGCGTGATCTATCTCGTGCTGTGCGCCGTGGTCCTCATCATCTTCTACTTTGCCGCCCTGTATCCGTATCAGCGCGCCCTGAATACCATCGACGCCAAGACGGCGCAGGTGGCCGCTCTCATAAAAAAGCAGAGGACCCTGATGCCCCTCTATGAGGAGATGGTCAAGAGAGGGGAGGGCAAGATCCGGGGGACATTGCCGGTTCCCGATATACAGCCGCTTCCCCGGGGAGGGATCGAAACCGTCTCTCCGTTGTTTCAGCGGATGGCCGACGAGAGCGGCATGCAGGTTGTTTCCATCAGGCCGGATGTGCTGACCCTGACGGAGGGGTCAGACGATATGGTGGTTACGCTGCAGCTGAGAGGGGCGTTTCTGGACTTCAGAAAATTTTTGGTACGGGTGGGAGGGGCGCTTCCCCTCAAGCGGGTGGAGGAGATAGAGATCAGGCAGGAGAACGGAGGCAGACAGTTCTCCCTTACGGTGCGGCTGGCAATCGGATGAAGAGGAAGCGGTGCGCCGGGGACTGATTGATTACGCAAGCGTGAAGCATGAAAAAAATCAAGGTGTCAACACGGGAAATCGTCATCATGGGTATCATGCTGCTTGTCGTCCTGTACGGTGCGTATGATTTCTTTATTGCCCCGTCGTTGAAGCCGGGAGGCGCCGGGGGAGAGGACGCGGCGCAGGCGGCGCAGGTAGACGCGTTGATAGAAAAGGTATCGAAGGTCCTTGCGGAGGGCGGCTCCTATCCGGTGTACGCCGCCATTGTTGCCGGGGCCGAGAGTGAGTGGCGAAGAGATCCCTTCTACGTGGAGGCCGCCCCCGCGGCGGACGCCCCGGCCCTGGGGCCCGTGCGGTATACCGGGTATCTGGAGATCGGGACGCAGAGGATGGCCGTTATCGACGGGATGAGCTACGAAGCCGGAGATGAGCTGGAGGTGGGGGGGTACCGGGTGAAACGGATAGGGCCTTCCGCGGTCGTCATCGAGGAAAAGGGGACGGGCAAGAGCGTTACGGTTCCCTTATTGGAGGAGTAACCGTATCGGGGAGGATATGGTGCATTGAAGGTAATCAGAGGGAAAAGACTGGCGTGGATGACCCTCGTGGCCATCGCCGGCGTGCTCGTCTTCGGTTGTGCCGGCACGAAAGAAGAGAAGAAAGATCCCTTCTTCGAGAAATGGAGCCTCAAGGCGCAGGAATCCAGGGGGACATCGCCGGTTGCCAGGGTTCGCTCGCTGAAGATACCGGATGAACCGGACATGTCGGATACCGCAACGGAGCGCAAGGCCCTTCCCGCCATGAAGGTCACCCTCGTCATGCGTGACACCGATGTCGGCGTCGTTCTGCACACGCTGGCCAAGGCGGCCGGGCAGAACATCCTGATCAAATCGGAGGTGAAGGGAAAGATCGGCGTTGATTTCAGGAAGGTTCGATGGGACGAGGCCTTTCTCAGCATTATGCGGTCCCAGATGCTCACCTACGTGTGGGATGGCGATATCATACGGATAACGACTGCGGCGGACCTGGAAAACGATCTGGCGCTGGCAAAGATCGCACGGGAGCGCAGGGAGCAGCAGATCATGAAGAGCAGGCTGTCTCCGCTGCTGCCGATGGTCATCCCCGTCAATTATGCGGACCCTGAAAAGCTCAAGGAAAATCTCGAGGGGTTCCTGGCCAGGGACGACAAGGGCGCCCCCTACGGATCGATCCGGGTGGACGAACACACCAATTCGCTGGTCGTGCAGGCGACCAGGAGCGATCTCGAGAGGATTCTTCCCATGGTCGATCAGATCGACAAGCCCATCCCCCAGATCCGGATAGAGGCGAATATCGTCGAGACGACCAAGGAAACCGCCCGGGAACTCGGGATACAGTGGGGAGGCTCACACGGAGGAACGGCGGGGAACCACCCCTATTCCGTTTCGGGAGGAAGCTCCACCACCAGTGGCGCCACCAGCGGCACCGTGATCGGTGACCTTTCCAACATGGCCGTGAATTTTCCGGTGGCGGAGAGCGCCGTAACGACGGCCGGCGGATTGGGGGCGCTGGGCCTGACATTCGGGACCGTGGGGGGAAATATCCTCGAGATGCAGCTGACCGCCCTGCAGTCGCAGGGCAAGCTGAATATCCTGTCAAGCCCGTCGATCACGACGCTGGACAACCAGATGGCGTTTACGGAGAACGGCGAGCGGGTCCCCTTCGTCTCGTATTCGGACGGCGATCAGGAGGTCAGCTGGGAGGACGCCGTCCTGCGGCTGGAGATCACGCCGCACGTGATTGACGGCGAGAACCTGAAGATGAAGATACTGGTCAAGAAGGATGAGGTCGACACCTCGCGCGACGTCGCCGGGAATCCGTATATCATCAAGAAACAGACCGATACGACATTGATAGTCAGGGACGGGGAAACCGTAGTGATATCGGGACTCAGCAAGCAGAGGACCTCCGGAGGGGACAGCGGTATCCCGGGGCTCAAGGATATTCCGGGGCTGGGGTATCTGTTCAAGGCCGACAGCAGGGCGGAGACGATGGAGGAGGTCCTGATCTTCATCACTCCTCACATCCTGAAGACCGGTGTGGCGCTCAAGAAGACGGATGCCTCCGAATAGGACGTTTGTGCAAGGGACGGAAGTGACACGCTATGGACTATTTCAGGGTATTGGATTTTAGCCGGGAGCCCTTTTCAAACTCCCCCGAGCCGGAGTTTTTCTACCAGTCACCGCAGCACGTGGAGTGCCTGCAGAGACTGGAACTGGCGGTGCGCCTGCGCCGCGGTCTCAATACCGTCATCGGGGATGTCGGGGCGGGGAAGACCACGATCTGCCGGCAGATCATCCGCCGGTTTGCGGACGACAGGAACGTGGAGACCTACCTGATGCTCGACCCTTCCTTCGGCAGCCCGGCGGAGTTTCTCCGCGCCGTCGTCGAGATGCTGGGGATCGCGGACGACGGCCCGGACGCTACGGAATGGCACCTGAAGGAGCGGATCAAGAACCACCTCTTCGACAAGGGGGTGGGCGAGGGGAAGACCCTGGTCCTGATCATAGACGAGGGGCAGAAGATACCGGATTTCTGTCTCGAGATCCTCCGGGAATTTCTCAATTATGAGACGAACACGCACAAACTGCTCCAGATCGTCATCTTTGCCCAGAAGGAGTTTTACCGGGTCCTTGAGGCGCACGAAGGGTTCACGGATCGTATCAACTTTTCCTATGACCTGCGCCCCATGACCTTTGCCGATACGCGGGCCATGATCCGGTTCCGCCTGGATGCCGCACGGGAGAAAGGCGCCGGCAAAAAGGTCCGCTTTACCGTTCCGGCCCTGTGGTCGGTATATCGTGCCACGGGGGGGTATCCGAGGAAGATCATCGGGCTGTGCCACCGGATTATCCTCGCCCTGATCATCCGGGAGCGGTTGAAGGCCGGATCGTCTCTGGTCCGTTCCTGCATCCGCGCGGGAGGGATGCGCAGGAGATCGTGGAAGGTGGCCTTTGCCGCCGTCCTCGCGTGTGTGTTGATCACCTTGATCGGGCTTGATTTCGGACAGAATCTCTTCTTCACCGACGTGCCGGAACAGCCGGTGGACAGGGCCGCTCTCCCGCCGCTGGACGCGGTCGCTATCCCCGTGAAGATCCCTCCCCGGGAGCCTCCCCCCGCCATTCGCGTGAAGATTCCGTCTCGAACGGTTTCATCCGCCGAAGCGGCCTCTCCCCGGACTGAGCGGTATCCCGAGTCGCTCGGGTGGCTGGTTCTCAAGAGGGACGGGACGATCTGCAAGGTGATCAGGGGCGTGTACGGGGTGGAATGCACCACGGATCGCATCGCATCGATCCACAAGACCAATCCCCATATCCAGGATCCGAATCGGGTGGATCCGGGGGCTATGCTGAAGCTTCCCGCCAGCCCCTCCGATTTTCGACCCGCCCCCGGTGCCTGCTTGGTGGTTCTGGCCCGGAGAGACAACCTTGAAGACGCGTACTCCGTCTACCGGAGATATCTCGGGCAGGTGACTCCGATTCAGATATTTTCCCACTGGAACGCACGGGAAGGCCTGCAGTTCGACATCATCCTGCAGGGGGGGTTCGGAGACGAGGAGGCCGCGCGCAGCGCCATGGCCGGGCTGCCCCCGTCTCTCTCTTCGGGTGCGCGCATCATGAAGGAGTGGGACAAGGACACGGTTTTCTTTTCCACGATGGCATCCGGCTCGTGACGCCGGTACAGGAAGGAAGGATCGCGCGGTGAGAATACGCAAGAAACTGGGGGAAATGCTGATAGATTCCGGCCTGTTGACCGAGGAGCAGTTGCGGCAGGCCCTGGCCGGGCAGAAGGGGACGGGCCTGAAGCTGGGGCAGTATCTGATCCGGGAGGGGATGGTCAGGGAAGGCCAGATCATCGACCAGATCAGCAGGCAGTTGAAGATAGAAAAATATGACCCCAAGGAATATCCGATAGACCAGAGTCTGGCCGATCTGATCCCCTTCAATATGGCCCACAGGTACCAGATCGTCCCCCTGAGAAAAAAGATGCACCTCCTCACAGTGGCGATGGCCGACCCTATGGATATCAACGCCATCGACTCCGCCGAGGTCCTCACCAACATGGAGGTCATGCCCGTCGTCTGCTCGGAAAAGGAGATCAACCAGCTCATCACCCTTACGTACGGAACCCAGACAGGGGGGTTGCAGCAGGTCCTGGACGGGATGGAGGATGTGGCGGTCGCCGTCCAGGAGGAACCTGCCCCGGCCGATACGGACATCCACGTCAGCTCGCTCCAAGGGATGGCCGAGGAGGCACCCGTCGTCAGGATCGTCAACTCCATCATCGCGCAGGCCGTCCGTGACGGGGCAAGTGACATCCATATCAGTCCGGAGGCGGAGAAGACCCAGCTGAGATTCCGTGTCGACGGGAAGCTCCGCGAGGTTCCGTCGCCCCCCAAGGCCCTCATGCTCCCCATCGTGTCGCGGCTGAAGATCCTTTCAAACATGGATATATCCGTATCGAGGATACCGCAGGACGGGCGGTTTACGGTGAGGATGGACAAGAGGGAGATCAACGTCAGGACATCGTCGCTCCCCACCATCTACGGCGAGAATGTCGTCCTGCGCCTCCTCGACATGAGCGCCGGCGTGTACTCCCTCGAACAGCTGGGGATGTCGGTCGCGGACCGCAAGAAGATAGAAGCTGTCATCGTCAAACCCTACGGGATGATACTGAGCGCCGGGCCGACCGGCAGCGGGAAGAGCACGAGCCTCTACGCCATCCTGAAAGAACTCAACAAACCCGACATCAATATCATCACCCTGGAAGACCCCGTCGAATACCGGGTCGATCACATACGCCAGGTCCAGCTCAACCGCAAGGCGGGGATGACCTTTGCCAGCGGGCTCAGGGCGATCCTCCGTCAGGATCCCGATGTCATGCTGGTCGGGGAAATCCGGGACGGCGAGACGGCGGGACTCGCCGTCCAGGCCGCCCTTACCGGTCACAGGGTTCTGAGTACGCTCCACACGAATGATGCGGCGGGAACCATTACACGGCTCACGGAGATGGGGGTGGAACCGTTCCTGATATCGTCGGTCCTCCTGGTTTCATTCGCCCAGCGCCTCATGAGGACCGTCTGCCCGTATTGCAAAGAGCCCTATACTCCCTCACCGGATGCGCTCAGGGCGTGGGGACTTGACCGGGTTGAGGGCGCCGATTTCCAGCGCGGGGCGGGATGCACCCAGTGCATGAACAGCGGGTATAAGGGGCGCACCGGCATCTTCGAGGTCCTGCAGATCGACGAGGAGATCCAGGAGATGATCCTGAAGGGGAAGACCGCGCAGGAGATCACGCGGGAGGCGAAAGAGGCGGGGAAACTGAGGACCCTCAAAGACGACGCGGCTGACAGGGTCGTCAGGGGCATAACGACGCTCGAAGAGGCGGCGTCGACGGTCATGGTAATGTAGGAAGAAAGGATGGGGGGATGCCGGACTTTTTTTACCGGGCCGTCAACCAGTATGGCGCCGAGGTCTCCGGTTCCATCGAGGCGCAATCGGTCGAGGCGGCCCAGCACCTCCTGAACGAACAGGGGCTGATCCCTTCCGACGTGTCGGAAGAGAGCCTCGGGTCCCGCACCCTTCTGGCCGGCATACAGGCGAGGCTGGTGTCGGTCACGATGAGGGAACTGATCCTCTTCACCAAGCAGTTCAAGACCATGCTGATCGCCGGGCTCTCGATCCTCAAGGTCCTCGAGATACTGGAGCACCAGACCCGGAACCTGAAACTCAGGAAAGCCTTGGGTTCCATGACAGCGGAGATACGGGAGGGGTTCGCCCTTCATGAGGCCTTCGGGAAACACCCCGGCATATTCCCCCCGCTCTATGTCAGCATGATCGAGGCGGGAGAATCCAGCGGCACCCTCCCCGACGTCCTCGATCGCCTGGTCTACATACTGGAGCACGAGCACAAGGTCCGGTCGGATATCAAGTCGGCCCTGCAGTATCCCATCATGGTGGTGGTGGCCCTCGTCGTGGCCTTTTTCGTGCTCCTCACCTTCGTGATCCCCCGGTTCGTGGCGATATTCACCAAGGCAGGCCTGGACCTCCCCATCCCCACCCTCATCTGTCTGTATCTCTACCGTCTGATCTCCGATTACTGGTACCTGCCCCTGGGCGGGCTGATCCTTGCCGTATTCGGTCTGAGACACTGGTTCAAGACCGAGCAGGGGAGATATGTTCGGGACCGGCTCATCCTGCAGATACCCCTCATCGGTCCTCTCTTCGTCAAGGCGGCCATGTCCCGGTTTGCGAGTATCTTTTCGATCCTGCAGGCGAGCGGTGTCACCGTCCTGAGCGCCCTTGACATCCTCTCCGGAACCATCGGTAACGCCGCCATAAGCCGGGAATTCTCCGGGCTGAAGGACAAGATTCAGGAGGGGAGAGGGATATCCGAGCCCCTGAGGTCGTCGAAATACTTCACCCCCATGGTGGTAGATATGGTGGCGGTGGGGGAGGAATCCGGGGAACTCGAAGAGATGCTCCGCGTGATCGCGGTCCACTATGACGATGAGGTGGAGTATGCCGTGAAGGGACTGTCGGAGGCGATCGGGCCGATCCTGATCGTTTCCCTCGCGGCGGTGGTGGGGTTCTTCGCCCTGGCGATCTTCCTCCCCATGTGGGACCTGACGAAGATGGTCAAGTAGCGCGGCTGTAAGGGCGGAGCAGGTAGAGATTCTGAATGCATGCCCGATATATCGGGAAAGAGACTGCTCATCCGATGTCGGCGGAGGGAGGAGCATCCGTTGTGAATCGCACGGTAAGGAACCAGAAGGGTCTGACGCTGATCGAGATCATCGCGGTGCTGATTATCCTGGGGGTCCTGGCGGCGGTGGCCGTCCCGAAGTATCTGGATATGACGGGGGATGCACGGAATCGAGTTCTGGAAGGGGCCCTTGCGGAGGGAGTATCGACCGTCAACGTCGCGTACGCGCGGTTGATACTGTCGACCGGCGGCACCGCGACGACGGGCGAGATCGCCGCCAAGGCGAATGTGAACAGACCCGCGAGCGACGAATTCAGCTACACCTTCGCGGCCACCTCGACGGGCGTCCTGATCACGGTGGGAGGCAAGGCCGGTTCTGATTTCTCCGGAATGACGGCCACCGGGGCGTGGATAAGTTCGGATTCGGAATCGACGCCGTCGACGACCGCGACGACGACAACAACCACCATCACGACAACGACCACGACCGTTCCGCCGCACGGGCCGCCGTGGGGCGGCGGTGGACATGGGGGTGGCGGTGGACATGGGGGTGGCGGTGGACATGGCGGCGGGGGAGGGCCGTGATCGCCTTTCCGGGGTCTCCCGTACGTGCGAAGGAGGAATGTAAATGCCGGGCTGCTGGAGAGAGGAGGGATGCATGCGGAGGCGGGGAGCAGAGGGCGCGGATGCGGAAAGATGGAAGAGAGAAAGTATTGAAAAGAAGCCAAGGATGGTATATACGACCCTCATGAGAGGGGCGGTAACGAAGGGAAAATATCCCCAAAAGGAGGATTGTCGGATGAGAGATATGGTGAGGAGCCAGAGGGGTTTTACGCTGATCGAGATTATCGCGGTTCTGATTATTCTGGGCATCCTGGCGGCGGTGGCCGTCCCGAAGTATATGGACCTGACGGCTGACGCCAAGAACCGGGCCTTGAAGGGGGCGCTTGCGGAGGGATTGTCGACGGTCAGTCTCGCCTACGGCAAGTTGATGCTGTCGACCGGCGGCACCGCGACGACCGCCGAGATCGCCGCCAAGGCGAATGCGAACAAGCCCGCGAGCGACGAATTCAGCTACACCTTCGCGGCCGATTCGACGGGCATCCTGATTACGGTGGGAGGCAAGGCTGGTTCCGATTTCTCCGGCGCGACGGCCGTTACCAAGACGTGGAAGATGCCGTGAGACGATGATATCCGGCTGTTACTGAACCTGGGTGAGGCGGCGCGTTTCACCCAGGTTTTTGTTTCCGGTTATCGCGGCCGCGGGGCGTCGCCGGGCCGCTGTTCCTGATCGTGCAGGCTGCCCGTGATGATGGAGACGATCTCTTCCGGCTCCGGTGTGTATGCCAGGGGCCGCGTGTCTCTCAGGACCCCGCCGACAAACGCGCGCCATCCCTGTGATCCTTTCAGGCACAGGAGTCTGCCTATGGTTCGTGAGAGGGCGTCCCGGTCCCCGCTTTTGTCATACAGCTCGATCAGTGCAAGGTTTCCCTCCGGATCGTTCGGGTGTTTCTCGATGTACCGTTCCCAGCAGACCGTTGCCGGCCGATAGCTGCCCTTTCTGCGGAAGGCCTCCCCCAAGATGCACAGGGCGCTGTCGAGGTTCGGATCGAGCGACAGGGCCCGGCGCGCCTCCCTGATTGCCTGGTTGTACTTCCCGGTCTTCAGAAGGACAAAGCCCATGGCGTGACGGAAATAGGCGTTGTCCGGCCACGCGGAGAGGGCCACCAGGAGCGTCTTGCCCGCCTCGAACAGATTTCCCTTCAGGATGTGACATATGGCCGTGTCGTGGTAAGCGGGCCAGTATCCGGGGTAGGCCTCCAGGGCAGACCGGAAGAGCTCCAGCGCCCTGTCGGGTTCCCCCTTCGCATGGAGATGGTACACGCCGAGGTTGTACAGGTTGACCCCCCGGTTCAGGAGGTTGGTCTGCCGGTCGATCTCCAGGGCCTTGGAATATGCCTCGTAGGCTTCTTCATGCCTGCCCAGATCCCAGTAGGCGGCACCCAGGTTGTTGTAAGGGCGGCTCAGCGCAGGGGCCTTCTCCACGTTGTCGGACCAGAGGAGGAGGGGGGATTCAAAGATCGCGTTGCGGATGAAGACGGTGTGTCCCTGCGCCCAGAGAAGAACCGCGACGGCGGCGGCGACCGTCAACTGGAGCACCTTCCGGTATGAAAAATAACCTAGGACCCGGATGATGAAGACCGCCACCGGGACGAAGAGGCACATGGACGGGATGTAGTTTCTATGTTCGTAGATCAGTTCAAGGGGAAGAAATGAGCTCTCGATGACGTGATTCAAAAGGAAGAAGAGGACACAAAAGGCGATAAGGGGTCTCTTCCGGGCGCCATATACGGCGAGGGTGATGCAGGCACCGATCAGGGCGATGGCGGGCAGGGTGTCCCAGGGCGTCAGGAGGGAGCGCGACGGCTCGATATCGTGTATCAGGGTCAGCCGCGGGCTGACGGGATACAGGAGGAGCGTGATGTACCAGATGATAACCCTGGGTTCGGTGAGGAGCCGCTCGGTCAGGGTGAACGGCCTGTTCCGGTACCCGTCGAAGATGTTAGAAAGATCGGTATAGAGAAGTCCGATTGCCAAGACGGTGAGGAGCACCGGAATAAGCACCTTGGCATTCTTTTTGATGCTCTCGCGTGTTACCCCCTGGATCAGGATCAGGTCGTAGAGCCATATGCTGACCGGGAGCATGGCGGCGTTCTCCTTGGAGGCGAAGGAGAGCAGGGCTGAAAGGGCGCACAGACCCCAGAACAGCCCCCGTCCCCACGGCCGGCCGGCGGTCCGCCCCTTGAGGTAGAGATACAGGGCCGTGATGTAGAAGAGTCCGGCCATGCTCGCCATCCGCTGGACGATGTACGTCACCGCGGTTGTCTGCACCGGGCTGGTGGCCCAGAAGACCGTGGCCAGGAGCGCGATCCCGTAGGCGGAAGGGCCGTATCGCTCGCGGACCGTCGGGAGCTTCAGCGTGTTGTACAGAAAGAGGAAGAGGAAGACGGATGCCAGGTAGTGGATGATGAAGTTGACGATGTGATACCCGACGATATCCAGCCCGCCGACATAGTAATTCAGGGCGAAACTGAGGTACGAGAGGGGGCGCGAGATCTTCCCCTCCGGCGCGTGAAAGGTCTTCTTGAGGTCAGGCCAGTCGAGGGTCTTCAGGAAGACATTCCTGTTTTCGACGATATTCGGCGTGTCGTCGAACTGCCACGCGCCGTCAAAACTGTTGGCATAGATGACGATCAGAAAGATGAAGAGAATGATCCCTGCGAATGCGTACCTCCTCCATTCGGGAAAGAGCCGCTCGGTATGCAGGTCGAATCCGTCGTCTCGCGTTATCACGGCTTGTCCCCCCTCAGTTCCCGGGCGAGCAGAACGCTGAAGAGCGGCCCCAGGGTAAAGATGGGGAGCAGAGAGACCGCCCTGACGAGGAGCGAGGCCATGAAACCGATCCCGGCCCCCATCCCCAAGAGTTCGGAGGCGAGCGTGGTGACGGCCTCCGAGACGCCGAGATTTCCGGGGGTCACCCGGATGAAGATGGAGAGACTGGAGAATATGCTGATGATAAAGGGCACGCCGAACGGCACGGGACTTTCGGAGAGCGCCCCGAAGGCCAGCCAGAACGCGATGCCTCCCAGGAGGATGGTGGCCAGGGTATACAGGACGAACCTGATCAGGAGGGGCAGATCTCTTCGTATCAGAATCCATCCCTCAAAGGCGCTGTTCAGAAATCGTATCAGGGAGTTTTCTCCGGGGAACCTGAAAGCGGGAATCAGGGCGCAGGAGGAAAGGATCAGGAGCATCGCCGCAAAGAAGAATATCAGCTTCCCCGAGAGCCCCGGCTTCTCCGCGGTCAGGACCACGGCCGCGATCCCCGCAGCCCCGGCAACCCAGCTGTATATCAGGTAGGTCGCCGCGATGACCGACACAAATTTCGCGTACGGGAAGGAGTGGCGGAGCTTCAGGTACGATGCCCGGGCCAGCATCCCGCCGGCAAAGGGGGTGAGGTAATTCCCCATCGCCGTTACAAAGGGGAGCCCGAGCCATTCCCTGGCGGTCAGGACGACGCCGAACTTGGACGCGACCGCCCGCAGCAGGATGCCGTTGGAAACATGAAAGAGGAGCACGATTGCGATCAGGGCGGCGGCCGTCCCCGGACGCACGTGCTGGAGGTATCCGATGAGATGACGCTGAGAGGCGAGAGCGGCGGCCATGGCGGCAACAGCCACCCCCGTTCCGATAATCAGCCATATCCGTCTTCTCCCTTCCATACGGTCACTCCGCATACCACACTCGCTGCGCATGCTCATGGAACCAGCATCCCCCGGAGGTTCTCCTGTATGCAGCCGATTGAAAAACGCTCCCGGTAGAGCCGGAGCCCCCCTTCCCCGATCGCCGGCAGCCGGTTGCGGTTCTCGAAACACCAGCGGATCGCCCGCGCGAGTTCCTCGCCGTCTCCCTGCGGCACCAGAAGGCAGTTCTCCCTGTCCTGAAAGCCGCAGGCATCCGCGGCTGCGCCCACGATCACAGCCTTTCCCATGGCCAGCGCCTGCAGCGCCTTCCCGGTGACGACGCGGCGCGCCTGGCCGGTGCCGCCGAAGGGACCTCCCAGGCAGACGTCCGCCTCCCGTATCAGACCGGGAAGGCGCCGGTAGGGGACCCATCTTCGGTGGGCGACATGGTCCAGTCCCAACCGCTCGACCGTATCGTGAAAGGCCCTCAGGGGTCTCCCCCTCCCTCCGATAACGGTAAACCGTATCGGGGTGTCCCGCAGTATCCGCGCGGCCTCCAGGATGACATCGATTCCGTGGAGCGGAAGAAAGGAGCCGTAGAAGAGGACGCGAAAGAGATCGTCCCCATCCCCGGGTACCGGTGCGGACGCGGGTCTGAACAGCTCTTCGTCCGTTCCCACCGGTACCGCGCGAATCTTCCCGGCGTCCACCCCGAAAAGGCCGGACAGGTACGAGCGGTGCAGGGGGGTGTCCGTGAGAACGATATCCGCGTGCCGGAGGATCGATCGTTCATAGCGGCGGATGATCCCGGCGATCACCCCCCCTTCTCTGACCCGTTTTCTCTCATGCACCAGGCTGTCGTAGGGGGACATGAGGTGATCGAGGATCAGAGGCTTCCCCCGCGTCAGCATCCGGACGATCCAGAACAGTTCGTACCCGCGAAACCCCAGGATGTAGCAGTCCGGGTCCTTTCCTGCCTTCAGGGCCAGAAGCCTCCGGAGGGTCTGCGCGTAGCGCCGTATCCCCCGTGCCTCGTTGACGGCCGTCAGAACCTCGATGCCGTGTATCCTGCGCAGGGCCTGGAGGAGACTCGCGGTCCTCACGTACTCCGGGGACCGATAGGAGAGGATATAACATACCCGTATGGTGTCGCTCCCGCTCGGCATACGATTACCGGCAGACCCCTCGTTCGATATGTTCATTCCGGCGCATCGCGGCCCCGATCATTCCCTCTGAAAGACTCGGTCCCGTCGAACCGGAGCTGCGCCACCTGCTCCGAGACGAGCCCCACCATGAAGATCACTACCGACACTGTCATCAACATGGCGGAGGTCGGTCCGTACCGTTCCCCCATGCAGAGTATCTTGAAGAGACCGTATCCCACCCCCGTGAGGAACATGACGGCGCTGACGGGGAGGAAGACCCGCAGGGGTGAGAAGAGGGTCGCGATCTTGAGGATGATCAAGAAGAAGCGGATGCCGTCCCGGATCGGCCGGATCTTGCTGGCTCCCACGCGGGGGCCTGTTGTTATCGGGACGTAGACGAGACTGTATCCGGAGCGGGCCACCGCCATCGTGATGGTCGTCGGGTATGAAAAGGTGTTGGGGAGGAGCGGAACAAAGCGGCGGGCGATCTCCCTCCGGATCGCCCTGAAGCCCGATGTCAGGTCTTCGATCCTTCGCCTGCACATGTACGTGGCAAACCAGTTGTAGAGCCTGTTCGCTGCCCTGCGGAGGAGGGGGCGCTTCGAACTGCCGCCGCGCGCCCCGACCGCCATGTCGTAAGTGTCCATCACCTCCAGCAGGCGGAGAATATCCCCGGGGGCGTGCTGGCCGTCCCCGTCGAGCGTGACCAGGATGTCCCCCCGGGCGCTCCGGATCCCCGTCTTGACGGCGGCGCCGTTGCCGATGTTGTACGGGTGGGACAGGACGCGGGCGCCGGCCCGGCGCGCCTCGGCGGCCGTCCCGTCATCCGATCCGTCATCGATCACCAGAATCTCGTAGCCGTGCCCCGTCGCGTCCATGACCCGGCGCGTCCCCTCGACGACGCCGAAGATCCCTTTCTCCTCGCGATACGCGGGGATGATGATGGTTATCTCCGCCACGGCCACACCCTCGCCTCCTCCGGTTCGGTGAAAACTCCCCCGGTAGCTATTGATATACAGGAAGGAGCGATATTTGCAAGCAGATTCTGGGAAAAACATTGACATTACAGCATGGTACCCATATAAGAAAGGATAGAGCGGAACGGCGCCGTGCGGGTATCGAGAAGGGCGCCGCGCGAGGGGGAGGAAATGGGCGGTGTCTCTTCCATGTTGACGGGGGCCGGGAGGCCGGAACGGGGAGATCGCCGCGGTTTCACGGTGGTGGAGGTGATGGCGGTCGTCATCGTCATCGGCATCGTGGTCGGTATTGCCGCGGTGCGGCTTACATCGACGGACACCTACGCCATAAGATCGCAGCTCGCCATGGTGAAGGCCCACCTCCGCTACGCCCAGGCGCGGGCGATCCATTCCAATACGGCGTGGGGGATCAACTTTGCCGGCACCCGCAGCCACGACGGAAGGACGTACAGCACCTACTGGCTCTTCACCGACGGGGACGACGAGACCCCGGTGCCGTTCCAGGTGGAGGACGACTCCAGGCACGTGGTGGTGTTCAGCGACGGCTCCGTGGGGGTCTGGCCGCTTGCGATCGGCACGGCGGCGACGGTGGAGTTCGACGAGTGGGGGAACCCCGGTTCGACCTCCGTCACCATCGCGACGGATGTCGGCCATATCGTGATCACGAAGAATACGGGCTATATCGACTGACGGCACGCGGCGGGGGAAGGTGACTGGTATGGGGGAGCGATCCACGCTGAGAGAGACGGGTGGCAGGGGAAGTTCCCGTTTCCGCATCCGCGGTCAGGGGGGGAGCGTCCTCATGGTCCTGATTGTCACCATGATCATCCTCTCCGTGCTGACCGCCGCCCTCCTCCCCACCCTCTTCACCGCGCAGATGGGGCAGATATCGGCGAGCGGGGCGATGCGGGCGTATTATCTCGCCGAGGCGGGAGGACGGTATGTCCTGCCGCGGGTGGATAATATACCAACCGGAGGGCATACCTTCAAGTTCAGCGGCGGCGGTACCTTTTTCCGGGTAGAGAAACTTTCGTGGAAGCGTTTTTCATCGACGGGCGTCGTCGGCGAGGGGACGGATCTCGAATCGCGGGTGACCATCGCCTATCGGCTGAGGAGCACCTTCGATTTCGGCCTCTTCGGGGGTGAGGGGGTCTCCGTCGGCAACAACGCCCTCGTCGACAGTTACAGTTCTTCCGGCCGGCCGACGGACGGCAGGAACGGCGACGTGGGGACCAACGGCGACACGATCACCGTGGGGATCAACACAGACATCCGGGGGGAGCAGGAGACGTCGGCGGGGAAGGATATGGAGCCGAAGGAGGTCCCCGACGGAGCGTCGTCTTGGACGAACAAGACGCCGGAACTCTTCATGCTGCTTCCCAACCAGACGATCGATCTCGACGCCGGCGAGTACTATGCCTACCTCGTCAACATCTCGGATAACTCCACGATCAATATCACCGGTGACGTGACGCTGTACGTGAGCAGCTTCACGTTCGCCTGGAATAACGGCACGGTGAACATCAATCCCGGCGGATCGCTGACGATCTATGCCGGGGGGAGCATAAGCCTCTGGAATAATTTCACGGCCAACCCCGGCCTGCCCCCCGGGAGCCTCGTCATCTATGGGGTCACGGGATGCAACAGCATCATGCTGGGAAACAATTCCAGCATCCGCGCCGCGATCTGTGCGCCGACGGCGGATATCACCGTCGGAGGCAACGGCGTTGTCTACGGATCGCTGATCGGGGAGTCGATCACGGCGGGGAACAATACCCGGATCCACTACGACGAGGACCTCCAGTATGCCGATCCCGAGGGCAGGACCGTCGAACAGTACTTTGCGGGCGATTAGACCGCCCGGGCGGGAGAAACGGATGATGCGACGCCTTGACCAGAAGGGTTTTACCTTGCTCGAGTTTATCGTGACCCTCGTCCTGGTCGCGATCGTGGGGGCCATGGCGGTCTCGTTCATGGGGACGAAGGTGACGCAGGGCGGGAGGACCGTCGCCTGGATGAGGGATGAGTTCGAACTGTCCCGGGTGATGGAGCGGATGCTGGCCGATTACCGGGAGGAGTTGAGCGCCGGGACCCTTGATCTGGCGGCCTTTATCGGGAGCAGGGACACGGCGGAGGAGATCAACGCCCTGTACGGGTCGGGCATCGACGACGTGCAGGCGGCGGCCACGGCCTTTCAGTCTGATCCCGCTCCCTCCGGTGATTACACCGAGGCGGGCGCCGACGGCGCCGTGCAGAAGGTGACGCTGAAAAAGGGCGGCCAGACGCTGGTCACGCTCTTTACCGAATAGCGGGGCGTGATGGTGCGGGAGGAAGACGTGCGGGGAGAAAGAGGATTTACGCTGATCGAGATCATCGCGGTGCTGGTGCTGACGGGGATACTGGCCACCGCCGCGGGGATCGGCATCATGAGGGGGATAGACGGCTACATCCTCGCGAAGGAGACGACGCTCCTCGGCCAGAAGGCCCAGCTGGCCCTGGAGCGGATGCGCCGGGAGATGGTCCAGATCAAGGACATAGTCCCTGCGGCCATGACCTCCTCTTCCATAGGGTTTACGATACCGCCGGGGGCGGAGCCCTCGGGGAGCCGGGGGATCGGTCTGTCCGGAAACGCGGTCAGAATCTCCGTGGGATCGACCGACTGGCCGAGCGGGGACATTCTGGTCGACGGCGTGGACGGCTTTGTCCTGACCTATTACAAGGGAGACGGGTCGGCGTGGACGACCGCCGATGACGCGCGGGAACTGTCGATGATACGGATAGAGCTTGCCCTTGAACACGCCGTCCGGGACGTGCCGCCCCTCTCCTTTACCGCGTATGTGAACCCGCGCAACGCCGGGAACCCCCTGGGTCCTCTGGCTGCCGCCGCGACAAGCACGACGACCACGACCGGGACGACCACCACCACGACCGGGACGACCACCACCACGACCGGGACGACCACCACGACGACAACCACGACGACCACGACAACCACGACCACCACGACGACGACCACGACCACCACCCTCCCCGCGCCCCAGTTCTGGGAGTACAACTGCGACACGGTCGATCCCGACACCGTGGCGGCGGGGAACGTCTCCTCCACGCGGGAGCTGAACGGCGCATCCCTGCATTCCGTGGCCGTCAATACCAGTTCGAGCCGGTCGGGGACCTCGGGGCCGAACAACTGGAGATTCGACAACGTCAACGATTATGCCTGGCTGTATATCGACCGGCCGGTGCGGGTCCAGTTTCACCTCGATGCCGACAACAGCGGGGACGGCGGACGGTTCACGGTGTACGCGAACGGGGACCTCCTGGAGACCTTCAGGGCGGACAGCGATACGCGGTCATCCGACGGGTGGAACTGCGACACGGGGTACTTCACCGGGTATGACGGGACGAACAACGTGAAGATCGAGCTGAGAAGGACCGGGTCCGGCAACGGCAACCACTACGTGGACGACATCCACATAGACTGCGATCAGTGATCTTCCTTGCGGCCGGGACGAGATTCCTTCTGTGATTTCAGGCTCTCTTCGATCCTTCGGGCGATCTTCCGGACCCGCCGCATCGCCTCCCCCTCGTCGATGGTCAGGAGCCGGCGGTCCTCCATGACGATCCTGCCTTCTATGATCGTCGTCCTGACATCCGACCCCCCCACGGCGTAGACGATGTGGGAGTATTCGTCGTAGATCGGCGTGAGGTGGGGCTTGTTCAGATCGATGATGATGATATCCGCCCGCATCCCCTCCTCCAGCGACCCGACGTCCTCCATCCCCAGCACCCGCGCTCCGTCACGCGTGGCCATCCGGGTCACCGTCTTCGCGGGGAGCGCCGTCGGGTCGAGCCGCTCGATCTTTCCGAGGCGCGCGGCCGTGGCCATCTCGTCGAGCATGTCGAGGTTGTTGTTGCTGGCGCATCCGTCGGTCCCCAGCCCGACGACGATCCCGTGCTCCAGCATCCCCGTCACGGGGGCGATCCCGGAGGCCAGCTTCATGTTGCTCTCGGGATTGTGGACGACCTTGCAGCCGTGGTCGGCGAAG
>JAFGSH010000062.1 GCA_016934695.1 Deltaproteobacteria bacterium | reverse complement strand
CCCGCGGGCGGCGGGTGCAAGGAACTGATGGTGCGCTGCACGGAGGGCCTGCCGGAGGACATTATCGATACCGTGAACCTGGATCCCATCTATCAGAAGATCCTGGGGAACGTCGCGCAGGCCAAGGTATCCACCAGCGCGGTGGAGGCGATGGAACTGGGATACGTCAGGAAGACGGAGAATCTCAGTCTCAACCGTGAGCACCAGATATGGGATGCCAAGGAGCTGGTCCTGGCGCTGGCCAAGGCCCACCGGCGGAAGAGACCCGACATGATCCCTGTTATGGGAGAAAACCTGATGGGTATCGTGCATGCCTACCTGTTCAATATGAAACATGGGAACTACATGTCTGACTATGATTTGCATGTCACCATGAAGATCGCGTGGGTCCTCTCCGGCGGGCAATGTCCGGAGAACACCATCGTCACCGAAGACGCGATCCTCGATCGTGAACGTGAGGCGTTCCTCAGCCTCGCCGGTGAGGAGAAGACACAGAAACGTATCGAGCATATGCTCACGACGGGTAAACCGCTTCGTAACTAACCATGAAACATTGAGCCGCACACAAGTGCGGCAGATGATAAGGAGGATTATTATGCGTGAAGCTGTTATTGTTGAGTCCGTAAGGAGCCCGGGTGGACGGTACAAGAGGGGCGGTCTTGCCCAGACCAGGGGAGATGAGTTTGCGATTCAGGTTCTCAAAGGACTGATGAAGCGGGTCCCCCAGGTCAAGCCCGAGATGGTCGACGATGTTATCTGCGGGTGCTCGTTCCCCGAGGCCGAACAGGGGATGAACCTAGGCAGGGTCATAGCGCTCGGTGCCGGATTTCCGATAACCACCTCGGGGATGACGGTCAACCGGTTCTGTTCCTCCGGTATCCAGTCCATAGCGGACGCCACGGCAAAGGTCAGAGCGGGATGGTCGGATATCATCATCGCCGGCGGCTGCGAGACCATGAGCCATATACCGATGGGTGGATGGATCACCCGCCCGCATCCCGACTGGGGTGATCTCCCGATGGCCTATGTTTCGATGGGAATCACCGCGGAAAATGTCGCGGCCAACTATGGCATCACCCGTGAAGAGCAGGATAAGATGGGGCTGGAGAGCAACCGCAGGGCCTACGAGGCGATCCAGAAGGGCCTGTGGAAGGATGAGATCATCCCCATCAATGCCTGGAAGTACAAGAAGGACAAGAAGGGCCAGTGGGTCAGGGAGACCGTTGTCTTCGACATGGACGACGGCGTCAGGTGGCCATCGACGCTGGAGAATATGGCCAAACTGAAATCCCCCTTCAAGCTGGGCGGTTCGGTCACCGCGGCGAACGCGTCGCAGATGACGGACGGGGCGGCCTTCTCGATGATCATGTCCGCCGAGAAGGCGAAGGAGCTGAAACTGAAACCCCTCGCCAAGCTGACCCATTTCGCGGTTGCGGGAAACAAGCCGGAAGAGATGGGGGTCGGCCCCCGCTACGCGATCCCGAAGGTCCTCAAACTGGCCGGGCTGACGACGGACGACATCGAACTCTTCGAGATCAACGAGGCCTTTGCCTCACAGGCCCTGTATTCCTGCAGGGAGCTCGGTCTTACCGAACGGTACTGGAAGGGCGATATCAACCCGAACGGCGGCGCGATCGCCATCGGCCATCCCCTGGGATGCACCGGCGCGAAGCTGACCGCCCAACTGCTCCATGAGATGAAGAGACGGAACCTCCACAGGGGGATCGTCTCCATGTGTATCGGCGGCGGCATGGGTGCGGCCGGTATCTACGAGATGCTGTAACATACTGCGATCGTATCCGATCCAAAAGAGCCATGGCCCCCGCGGCCATGGCTCTTTTGCTTTTCAGCGCAGTGGATGGCTCAAATACGGAAAAAAATACAGAGGCTGCAGACAATCCTGTATCTTTTGCCTCCATTGTGATATTTTCTTGTACAATATACCACATCACAATCCCGGTTCGATTTTTTCAATCTTCGCGCGCCCCGGCTCAAGCAGTGGGATAGAAGGGTGTTGTATCGCTCTCATCTGAGACACGGCTTGTTTGAACGCATCAGAGAGCGCACCATCATTTCCGATAGTTTGATAAACAGGTTATTCGAAGGAGGGCTCCCATGGACAAGTATCAATTGTTTATCGACGGTCAGTTTGTGGATGCGGCGGGCGGCGAGATGTTTGAAACACATGATCCCGGGACGGGGCTCCCCTTTGCCTCCGTCGCCCGGGCGGGGGCTGCGGATGCGGAGGCTGCCATTGCCGCCGCCCGGAGGGCCTTTGACAGCGGCGTATGGAGCGGACTCACCCCGGCCGCCCGCATGGCCAAGATCCAGGATTTCGCCGATCAGATCGCCCAGCAGGGCCTGCGCCTGGCCATCACCGAGAGCATGGATGCCGGCCATATTATCAGCCTTGCCAAATACTGGCCGCTCCAGTGTATCTCGTTCCTGCGCAACCTGAGCCTGGCGGCCACCAATCAGTTCCCGTGGCAGGAAGAAATCCCGATATCGGGGAACGTCTTCGCGCCGGGGCGCGATTACATCCGCCGGGAACCCCTGGGGGTGTGCGTCGGGATCGTTCCGTGGAACTTCCCGCTCTATATCGCTATCTGGAAGATTGCCCCCGCACTCATCGCGGGCAACACCGTGGTGGTGAAGCCCGCGACGATGACGCCGCTGACGGCCGT
>JAFGSH010000061.1 GCA_016934695.1 Deltaproteobacteria bacterium | reverse complement strand
GGGGAGGATGAAGTGCGGGCCTGGAATATCCGCGAGGGGCAGACAGCGGTGGAGGCCGCGGGGGTCATTCATTCGGATCTCGCCCGGGGGTTCATCCGCGCGGAATGCTTCTCCTATGACGACCTGACCGCCTGCGGATCCGAAAAGGGGGTCCACGACAGGGGTCGCTTTCGTCTGGAGGGGAAGGACTACATCGTCAAGGACGGGGATATACTTTCCATCAGGTTCAGTGTATAATCCTACAAGATCAGGGCTTTGGCGACCAGACTGTCTTCCCTCATGGCTTCAGAGATACCGGGTGCCACGATGAACGGATGCTTCCGAGCCGTATGGCTGACACTTCTCTTTACCCTCTTCCTCCTCACCCCGGGGGCCATCCCGCTCTGTCCCGACGGCTCTTCGCACGCCTCTGAAAAAGCCCCCCCCGTAATAATACCGATACAGCCTCCCGCTTCAACCCAACCGGAGGTGGAACACCCCGTGCCGGTGACTGCCCCCCGCCGTGAAGGGCCGATGTATGCCGTGCAGGCCGCCGCCTGCCGTCAGGAGCAAAATGCGAGAAACATAGCGGTGGGACTGAAGGAAAAGGGGTACGAGCCTATTCTTCATTCGTGGGAGGATGCCTCGGGGAATCTCTGGCACTCCGTCTTCCTCGGCGTGTATGCCGATGCCGCCGAGGCGGGGAGTATCGCTGGCCGCTACCGGGAGAGGGAGGGGGGGACCGTCTTCATCAAGACCCTGGACGGGTATGTCCCGGCTGTGAAAACGGTGGAAAAGGCCGATCTCCCGGTCTACCGGCCTCCCGCAGCGCCGGCCCCCGTGAGGGATGAGGGTGTCCCGGAAGAACCCCGGGAGATTCCTGAGGGAAGACCCGAGATAGCGGATGAGAAAGGAGTCGGCCCTGGGTTTACCTGCAGCGGGTTCGTCGAATTCGAGAGTGTCGTCAATACGGAAGGGGACGGGAGCTTCAGGAAGAGGAACAAGAAGAACGAGATCAGAAACCGCCTCCAGATGAAATACGGGACGGAGGAACTCTTTTTCTATTCGGTCTCGAATCTTTATCTGCTTCAGACCTACCTGGACAAGAGGGCGGACGATTATCAGCGGTACGCGAAAGACCAGCATGTGTCACGGAACCTGAGGCTCTCCTCGCAGGAGGCCGAGCTGTCCTTTGACGAATTGTACCTGAACTACGGCAGGGGAACATTCAGGATGCGTCTGGGGAATCAGATATACGGCTGGGGGACGGCCGACGCCTTCAACCCGACGTCGTACTTTAATCCGGACGATATGCGGGAGATAGTCTTCAAGGACGACGATGAGAACACGGTGGGGGTTCCCTCCCTGTCGGGGATGTTCTTCCTGGGGGACTATACCCTGGAGGCCGTCTTCGTGCCGGTGCATATCGCCCCGATCATGGCCCCCGAGGGGACCTTCTGGGCGATCGATCCCGATGGCGGCTTTGTCCTGCCGATCGTCTTAGGCGGGATAGAGAGGGTCAACGTTGACTTTGACGATCCGGAGCAGCTCGGCGGCGGTATCGCCAACGTCGGATACGGCGCCCGTCTGTCGATCAGCCGGGTAGGGGTCGATATGTCCCTGAGCGGATACCGCGGCCCGGACAAGAATCAGCTCTTCATCCCGTATTCGCTGGCCTATCAGGGGACCACCGCCGTACTTCAGGTCAGGCCGCAGACCTTCATCGTCACCATGTTCGGTTTCGACATCTCGGCGGCGCTGGGGGACTTCGTCGTGCAGTTCGAGGCCGCCTATTCACCGGACAAGATGGGGATCGTCGAACAGAGCGCCACCACCCTCGCCGGTCTGACCCTGCCCTTCGAGACCGACCGGGCACATTTTTTCTCTTACGCCGCCGGGTTCAACTACTTCATCCCCATGGACAGGCTGATAGAAGGGCATACGGGCAATTCGGTCTTCACCTTCGAGTGGTTCAAGTCGCGGTACCTGGAGGATGGCCTCTATGCGCCCCTCATTACCGATATTGTCAGCTGCAAGTTCGAAGACAGCTACCTCGACGGCCGCATCAAGACGACGATCAAGGGGATCTTCGACATGAAACACGGGGGGAAGATCTTCTGGCCGGAGATAGGATACGACTTCCAGAACGGCTTCCTCGTCGAGCTGGGGTATGCCGCCATCTGGACGGAGAAGGGATCGGCATGGGAAGACGCCTCGCTCTTCTACTACTTCAAAGACAATGATATGGTGATGCTGAAACTCCGCTACCGGTACTGACTCCCATCAGATTCAGGGTCATGGCCAAGTCTCTCTGGGCGGCGAATTCGGTCCGGGAGAGAATAAAGGCCGGGGCTTGATTGAAGGAACGAAGTGAATGTCTTGACACACCGACCCCCTCACGCTCCTCCCCCTGTGCGGCACGCCCGCAAGAGGGCGGCAAGCTCTCTTTGAAATCACCGTGGCGTTTGTTTGCCGGGAGGGACGATCTCTCCTGCGGGTCATCTCTTCCCGGGATGGGGGAGCCTTTTCTGCCCGGTGATGGCCCGTTGCGGGAGGGCTCGATATGGGTTGAGGACCATTCCAGTCGCCTCCATGGCTTTCCGGGTCTCTTCGATTCTTCCCCCGACCAGTTTGGCCAGTTCACCGACAAAATCCTTCATCTGAACAGCCTGGGCGTCCATCTCCTCGGAAGCGGAGGCGGATTCCTCTGCGTTGGCGGCGACCCCCTGAACAACCTTGTCCATTTCGGCCACGGCGATATTCACCTGGTCGATGCCCTGTGCCTGTTCGTTCGATGCCGCGGCGATCTCCGCCACCAGTCCGTCGACCTTCCGGGAAATCTCCATATTCTCCTGGAAGGCCTCCTGGGTGGACTGGGTTATCGCATTGCCGTTCTGGACCGCCTTGATCGTCCCTTCGATGAGAGAGGCCGTGTTCTTGGCCGCCTCGGCGGCCCGCATGGCCAGGTTGCGCACCTCGTCCGCCACCACGGCGAATCCGGCGCCTGTCTCGCCCGCCCGGGCCGCCTCGACGGCTGCGTTCAGGGCCAGGAGGTTCGTCTGGAACGCTATCTCGTCGATGGTCTTGATAATCTTACCTGTTTCTTCGCTGGACTGGGTGATCTCGTGAATGGCCTGAGTCATGTCACCCATGTGCCTGTTGACCTTCTCCACGATGGTGGAGACCTCTTCCATCATGGTCTTGGCCTCGGCGGCGTTCTCCGCGTTCTTTTTGGTCATGGACGCCATCTCCTCGAGGGACGAAGAGGTCTCCTCGATGGAAGCGGCCTGCTGAGCGGCCCCTTCCGCCAGTTTCTGGCTCGCCGAGGAGACTTGGCCGGAGGCCGAACCAACCTGATTGGAGGCATCCGTGAGGCCGTCGATGACCTCGCGCAGGGGCCTCGTCACGCCCCTGCCGATGACCCACATGAGAAAGATGCCCGCACCGATCCCCACGCCGATGATGATCAGGAGGATCAGCCGGGTGTTGGCATAGGTCTTCAGTGCTTCGCGGTGAGCCCTCTCCGCTTCCGCCAGGTTGATTTGTGTCAGTTGATCGAGGAAGCTCCTCATCTTCTCGAATTTCTCCTTGGCGATGCCGAGGGTCAGGTCCAGGGCCTCCCGCCGTCCCTCCCGGGTGTCGGCGACGCGTCCGT
Organism: Deltaproteobacteria bacterium; assembly: GCA_016934695.1. The sequence goes on along the minus strand of JAFGSH010000061.1, from coordinate 647 downwards.
CCACGATCTTACGGGAGGCGATCCTCCATTCCTCTCTGGCCTGTTCGTATTTGGGAATGAGGGTCTTTTCCTCGTCACTGGCCGCGAGGGCCTTGTAGCTGTTCCATCGATCGTCGGACTGCTGCAGGTTCTCCTCGTAATCCGCAACCAGGGCCTTGAATACATCCGAGCCGGTGACGGCGAAGATCAGGGCGCGCTCGGACGCCAGCAACTGCTGGAGGTCGCGATCCGTCTCGATCAGATAATCCATACTCGGCAGCCGCAGGGCGAAGATATCCTCCAGGTTCGCGTTGATATTCCTCACGCTCTGGAATCCGGACAGTCCTATGATAACGAGAAACACGATCATCACGGAGAATCCCATGACAAGTCGCGCCCCCACGGTAAGCTCTTTAAGCCGTCTCATACCCATACATCCTCCGGTGTGCATCATGGAGCCGTGTCTCTGCCGTCTTTCGCTAGATCTTGTCGATGTCCACGCCGAAGGTAATGGCGCCGATCACCGTATCGCCGTCCTTGACCGGTACGGAGACCTGAACGAGGTACGCCTGAGAGCTCTCGTCGAATTCCACATCACTGATATGAATCGCGCCGGCGCCCCCCTTGAAGGATTCCTTGAACTTGGCCTCGTCCCCCTGCCAGTAGTC
>JAFGSH010000060.1 GCA_016934695.1 Deltaproteobacteria bacterium | reverse complement strand
GCCGGCACCCACATCGTCATCCGCTTCGACGCCGCGGACGGCGGGGATGCGCCCGTCTTCACCGAGCATATCGGCGCCCTCCTGCGCGGCGTCGCCTGCACCGGCGAAGGGCGGGGGGCCGAGGACCTGCCGCGGGTTCCCCCCTCTCCGGATGAGACCGTTCCCGTCTGGGAATCCCCGATTCACATCGATCACTGCGCCCCCTTTGTCTACGACGGCTGCACCCGCATCCATTTCCCGATCCATACCTCCGTGAAATTCGCGCATGACGTCGGTCTCCCCGGCAGGATCCTCCAGGGGACGGCCACGCTCGCCTACGCGGTCCGCGAGCTGATCGACAGAGAAGGGGAGGGGAACCCCCTGACCGTGGAATCGTTGTCCTGCCGGTTCGGCGGCATGGTCATCCCCGGCGGGGAGATCGCCGTCCGCCTGCTCCGGAAGGCGACCGGCGGCGGGACTGATCTCTTCTTCGATGTCGTCAACGACGAAGGCAAGACGGCGATCAGTCATGGATACATACGATTGAATACCTGATACAAAAAAGGGGGGAACATGTCATGGGGTGGAAAGATCTTAACTTGACCTGGCACTACGTGGAGAAATGGGCCGAGAAAAAGCCCGGAGCGGAGGCCCTGGTCTTCGGAGACGAACGGCTGACCTGGGGCGATTTCAAGGAACGGATGGACCGGATCGCCAAGGCCTATCTTGCAATCGGCGTCGAAAAAGGGGACCGTGTCGCCATGCTCTCCATGGCCCGCAGCGATTTCCTGACCACCTACATGGCGGCGAACAAGATCGGCGCGATCTGGCTGGGTCTCTCGCCGAAGCTGACCCTGGACGAGCTCCGGTATCAGATCGGCGACTCGCAGCCCGCCGTCCTGATCGCCCTCAGGGAGTATCTGGGGGCCGATCTCGCGGAGACGATCGCGGCCCTGAAGAATGAGTTTTCCTGCATCAGAAAGGTCCTCGTAATCGGCGAGGCGATCGACGGAACCGACAGTTTTGCCGCCTTTACGGGGGAACCGCGCCCCGAGCTCGACGGCGTGCTGGAGACACGCTCCGGCGAGGTCGTCGATACCGACGAGGCACTCCTGATGTACACCTCCGGCTCCACCGGCAAGCCCAAGGGGGTCGTGCACACCCACCGGAGCATCATCGAGAACATCAGGGTCGAACTGCCCAAGTTCTACTTCAATGAGAACACCCGGGGGCTCCTCCATTTCCCCATCAACCATGTGGCCGCGGACGTCGAGATCGGGTTCGCCGCGATCATGGGGGGCGGTGCGCTGATCATGCTGGACAAATTCGATCCGGGGGAGGTCCTCGAAGTGATCGCGAAGGAGCGGATCACCGTTGTGGGACAGGTGCCGGTCATGTTTCTCCTCGAATTCAAGCATCCTGCATTCTTTACCACCGATTTCAGCAGCATCGAAGGGTTCATGTGGGCCGGGGCCGCCGCCCCCAAGATTATGATCGATGTCCTGAGCGGGATCTGCCAGCAGACCGGGGCGCACCTGATCACCGGCTACGGGAGCACCGAGGTCTGCGGCTTTGTCACCTACACCGAAAAGGGGGACGACCTGGAGACCCTCATGAAGAGCGCCGGCAAGATCGCCGCGCCCTTCGAACTCCGGATTGTGGATGACAACCGCAACGACCTGCCGGACGGAGAGATCGGTGAGATCGCCGTCCGGGGGCCGTTTCTGATGAAGGGATACTACAACAGGCCCGAACTGACGGCCGAGGTGATCGACGCGGAGGGGTGGCACTACACATCGGACCTCGCCTATAAGGACGAACGGGGATACATCTATATCACGGGGAGACGCTCCGAGATGTTCAAGACCGGCGGGGAGAACGTCTATCCGCGCGAGGTGGAAGATGTCCTCGAATCCCACGACGGCATCCTCTTCGCGGCGGTCATCGGCGTCCCCGACGAGATCTTCCAGGAGGTCGGCTGGGCCTTTGCCATGCTTATCCCGGGGAAGACCGCTACAGAAGAAGAACTGCGCGAGCTGTGCCGGTCGAAGCTGGCCAACTTCAAGGTCCCCAAGAGGTTCTTTATCCGCGACCTCCTCCCGCTCCTCGCGAACGGGAAGGTGGACAAACTGGCCCTCAAGGCCGAGATCGAGCAGATGCTGAAAGTTCGATAATGTATCAGGCAACCGGAATTGCCGCTGTGAGAAGGTGAGATGTTGCCTACTCCTTCCCGCCATGTCGTCATCGATGTCGAAACGACCGGTCTGTCCCCGCGAAGGGGGCACCGGATCGTCGAGGTCGGGGCGATCGCCATCGAGGAAGGACGCCCCAGGGAAGAATTCTGCAGCCTCGTCAAGATCGACCGGAAGATACCTCCGGAGGTCCAGCGGATACACGGGATCACCGACGAGATGCTCGCAGGCGAGCCGGGGGCCGAAGAGGTCCTCCCGCGGCTCTATGCCTTCCTTGGAGACGGCGTCATCGTCGCCCACAACGCCCGGTTCGATCTCGGGTTCCTCCGCCACGAATTCGGACGTCTTTCACTCTCCCTCAAAAACAGGTCCGTCTGCACGCTGGAGATGTGCAGGCGTCTCTACCCGCGCCTGCCTGACTACAAGCTCGATACAGTCTACCGGCATCTCTTCGGCGAGATCAGGGGGGACATCCGGCGGCACCGCGCCCTCGACGACGCATGGATGGCGGCGCGGATATGGATGGTAATACAGCAACGCATCAACTGATGAAACCCAGTTACGCCTCGTTGAAATGAGATGCCATCGCCGAAACAAAAACACGAAATTTCGAAAGTAGTGGTTGTTTTTTATGTGCGTCTATGTTACGGGAATTTCAGATTTCCCGGGGATAAAAGGGTGGCGGTCTGTATGGGATACAGTGCCGCTCCTGAGTCGCGGACGCCGTCAACCCGGAGACTTTCGCTGTTCTGCTGAAACACACCCTCACCTGTTGGTCCATGGACCGCAGCCTCACCATCCCCGGTAGTATCGCTGTCTCGTACGACTGACACGCCCGAAGATTACAAACGTCCGTTTGTTGCAATATAACGATAATCAAAACGAATACGGTTGCTTGCATTTTGATCGAGTATTATGAGCGGATTTTTTCTCTTCGCTTTGCTGTTGATGTGCCGTGCAGGGGTGCCGTTCTTCCGATAACGGAACAGAGGGAATAGATCGCGTGAATGCGGCCCTTCCAGCCGAGAGGATTGAAAAACACATCATCGTCATTCGTGGCAGAAGCGTGATGATCGATGCAGACCTGGCAGATCTGTACGGTGTGGAAACAAAGGTGCTTGTTCAGGCGGTCAAGCGGAATGTCGAACGGTTTCCGGATGACTTCATGTTCCAATTGACAAAAGACGAGTTTGCAACCTTGAGGTCACAATTTGTGACCTCAAGTTGGGGAGGGTCTACCACCACCTCTGTGCCAAAGACAGGATGGACATCCGACGGCACCGGGCGCTCGACGACGCCCGGATGGCGGCCCGGATATGGGTGAAGATACAACAAACATATGGATCGATGAACATAACCTATGACTGAAAAATATTACGCCCACAGTCTGGATAGAAAACCGCCTTCTGAGTGGCAACCGCTGGAAGAGCATTTGAAAAATGTTGCCAAAAAAGCCGAGAAATGTGCTGCAAAGTTCCAATCTGCTGATTGGGCATGGAATGCGGCTTGGCTTCATGACTTGGGCAAAGCCGCGGATGAGTTTCAGGCATATCTTCTAAGGGAAAACAGTCTGGATGATTCCGAATACGACGGGACAGGTCATGGTAGAGTGAATCACTCAAGCGCAGGAGCAGCCTTCGCGGAAGAAATATTCGGCCCCATTATTGGAGCAGTAAACGCTTATCTTGCGGCTGGGCACCATGCCGGGCTGCCTGATTTCTATCCTTCTAATACTGGCCGTGCCGCATTGCAGATTCG
>JAFGSH010000059.1 GCA_016934695.1 Deltaproteobacteria bacterium | reverse complement strand
GAGGCCCTCGACAAGAAGACCCCCCTCCTGCGATCCATGGCGGCCGTCTCCAAACAGGCCGTGCGGGTCCTGCAGGCAATGGGGAACACCACTACCACCAAGGTCGTCTCCACGGTCGGCCCGGAGCAGGAATATTTTCTCGTGGACCGGGACTTTTACCTGGATCGGCTCGACCTGATGCTGACCGGACGGACGCTCTTCGGTGCCCCCGCCCCCAAGGGGCAGGAACTGGAGGACCAGTACTTTGGTTCCATCAAGGACCGGGTCTCAGCGTACATGACTGATCTGAATCAAGAATTATGGAAGATGGGCATCACCTCCAAGACCCAGCATAACGAAGTCGCGCCGGCCCAGTACGAGATGGCACCCATCTTCGCGACCACCAACATCGCGACCGACCACAACCAGCTGGTCATGGAGACGATGCAGAAGGTTGCCCTCCGGCATGATCTTGTCTGTCTGCTCCACGAGAAACCATACGCCGGGATCAACGGTTCGGGAAAACACAACAACTGGTCCCTCTCCACGAACGACGGCATGAATCTGCTGAAACCGGGGCACACGGCAAGCGACAACGTCCAGTTCCTCATCTTCCTGGCGGCCATGATCAAGGCGGTCGATACCCACGCCGACATCCTGCGGGCCACCTGCGCCAGCGCGGGGAACGATCACCGCCTGGGCGCCAACGAGGCGCCGCCGGCCATCATCTCCATCTTCATGGGCGAAGATCTGACGGACATCCTGGAGAAGATTGCGAAGGGTGAAAAACTCTCCACGAAAGATCCGCAGGTCCTCCACGTCGGGGTCGAAACCCTCCCCGTGATTCCGAAGGACAATACCGACCGCAACCGGACATCGCCCTTTGCCTTTACCGGCGATAAATTCGAGTTTCGGATGGTCGGCTCCGCCCAGTCGATCGCCGGGGCGAATGTCGCGTTGAACACCATCGCGGCCGAGGCCCTCGACGAGATCGCCACCCGTCTGGAAAAGGCCAAAGATATGACCGCCGAAGTGGCTGCAATTATCAAGGAAATCTACAAGAAACACAACCGGATCCTCTTCAACGGCGACAACTACTCGGACGCCTGGGTGAAAGAGGCGGAAAAGAGAGGGCTGCCCAACGTACGGAACAGTGTGGACGCCCTGAAGGCATTTGTGACCCCGAAGGCATTCGCTCTCTTCGAAAAGTACGCGGTCCTCTCGCACAAGGAATTGCACTCACGCTATGAGATCTATGTCGAGACCTACGCGAAGCAGATCAATATCGAGGCCCTGACGGCCATCGATATGGCAAAGAAACAATTCCTCCCCGCGGGGATCGAATATTCGACTCTACTGGCCGATTCCATCGCCAGCCTCAAGGGAGTGGGGGTTCCCGCCCCGGCGCAGGCTGACCTCTTGAAAAAGGTCGGCGCGGTGGTGGCCGCCACCTATAAGACCCTGACGAAGCTGGAAGGGGCCGTGAGCAAGGCACAGAAAATCGACGATACCGTCAAACAGGCCGAGGCCTATCGTGACAAGGTCTTCCCGGTCATGCAGGCACTGCGCGGTGATATCGACGCGCTGGAGATGCTGGTGCCGGCAGAGCTGTGGCCCGTACCGACGTACGCCGATCTTCTCTTCAAGCTGTAATCGTCCTGAACACAGGGTCCAAGGGCCGGTTCGCAAGAACCGGCCCTTTTTTATCTGTACATGGATTGTCTGTCGCCGATTATGAGATCAACCGGTTCGCCTTGCAACGGCGACCCCTTTTCCCCGGACAGCGTCTTTCGGAGAGGGCGCATTGCTTTGTCACGGCATCACGGTCTTTCGCGTAACTTTTCCTTCTTGGCCTTCTTTTCATGTGGCGCCCGCCAGCACCCATTCAACGGAATAACCTCCAGCGTGACAAGTCCACCCTTCAGTACCGGCCGGACCCAGTCTTGCGTATCCACGATCTCCCCGGCCGGCAGGTCTTCTCCCGAAAGAGTCGTCACCCGGTCTATGGCCGTCAGACTCAGCATCTCTCCTACCGAGACCATACCCCCGATACCACGAATACCGTCCAGTTCGATATAACGACCGTCATTCGATGTGCTTCTCAGTCCCACCGCAGCCATGGCACCGATGCACCCCTGCCCGGTCTCGCCATTCCACCATGTAACAATACCGAGACGATCGGCAAGTCTCTTCGCCTCATCGAGAGGGATGACCTCCCGCTGGGCACGAATGCCGAAAGAGGGCAGTCCCTCCGGAACGGCATCCTGATCGGCAATACACAGGCCGGGATTGGCGCCCTGATGAAAGTGTTCATGAAGAAAACCGATGGCGCAGGTGGTGATATCATGGATGGTACCTTCCTTAATGACCGTATCTATACAGGCGCTGCTGTTGTGTGATGTATACGGTATGTCCGGATGAACCAGGAGTTGATGCCTGGTCACACGGCTTTTTTCTATCAGTCCCTCCCTGTTCAGCTCCGTCGCCAGCATCCTGGACAATCTGCCCGTCCCGATGCTCTCATGATTATCCGTATCGTCAATGGCAATAAACAATTTCATGTGGGTACCTTCAGCGGAGTATCTTCTCCGCGGTTCTTCAGCGTTATTCCTGAATCCCTCCGGCGCTTCCCCCGATTCATATTCGTCACTCCCGACAGACACGATTTCTCGGAAGGAGCCATGTGCCGGCGGTCCGGCTTGTCGTCAACAGTTCATCCATGGATGAAGAATTCTAAGGGCACAAGGCCCTAACACGAAACCGCGGGTTCGTCAATTTTTTAGGTCCCTGCTGCTTTCTTTCGTGTTAAATAATTGTTTCTGCATCATTTTCTGTGAGACCCCCGCGATACCCCTTCCTCCCCGGGAAAAAACGAACAGGCAATTGATCCCCTTTTGGTACTTGTGATAAGGATATAGAAGGAATTTCAGCACCTGCGGCACAGGCCACGGGCACGCGACGGTTGCGATCGATAAGGCGAGCAAGAGGCAGATCATTCCATGAATATCCTCGACACACTGATGGCAGGGCTGGCAATTATCGTCACCACGGTCAGTTCGGTCCACGCTCTCCTTTCAAAACGCGATCCGAAGGCGGCGATCGGGTGGATTGCCGTCTGCATCCTCCTCCCTTTTGGTGGTCCCCTGCTGTACTATCTCTTCGGCATTAACCGGGTCCG
>JAFGSH010000058.1 GCA_016934695.1 Deltaproteobacteria bacterium | reverse complement strand
CTCGACAGGCTGCTCGGGATCACGACGGCGACCAGCCCTGCCCTTCTGTACACGGCGATCGCCGTGGCGAACGGTCTGTACCTCTCGGGGCACAATATCTTCCGTGGGTTGCCCCGGACCGCTGCCTTCGCAAACCTCTTCAGGACGATTCTCTCCATCCCCTTGGCCGTCCTCTTCAACGCGGCGGCCGGCGGTATGCTCTTTGCGGGTGGCGTCGCCGATATCGATGCCGTTCTCCAGAAGTGGGCGGCCATCATCTCCAAAGCCGCATCCGACTGTGTGGCCGGCTTTATAGAAGGGTTTGCCGACCGGCACCACAATATCCAGACCCGGATGTGGGACTACCGGAGCAAGCTTGCACAGGTGTTTGATACGTATACCAAACTCGAACTGCTGTTGCCCGAGTCGGACGTGTGTTCGATGCTGGAATCTCCCAAGACGTTTATCCGTGCCGTCAAGGAACGGGAGCACAATCTGGAAAAGGTCGTCATCATCAATGCGCTCGATCTTCTGTACTTCTGGATGTACCAGCCCCATGCCGGCAGCGCCCTGCGTGCGGTCGTGAGGAAGATGTCTTCCGAAGAGCGTCGGATCTTTGTCTGCGCTCAATCAGTGCTTGAACGGAAGCGGGAGATAACCCAGCTCTTTGTCGATGGACTGGTGGGGAAGAACTTTTCGAAGGCGTTGTCGTTCTATCTCGATCGTTCGGGGGAGTACGTGAAGATCCTCCAAAAGATGGCATAGGTATGCGGAGTGTCGTAAAATGACCTGTATCATAGCCCACCGGGGAGCGCGCAGTCTCGCCCCCGAAAATACCCTGGCGGCGGCCCGGGCCGCCCGTGTGGTCGGTGCCGACCTCTGGGAGACCGATATAACGGTCACGAGCGACGGCGAACTGATCCTCATGCACGACGATACCCTGGAGCGAACCACCGATGTCCGGGAGCGGTTTCCGGACCGCGAGCCATGGCCCTGCTCCGCCTTTACCCTGGAGGAGATCCGCCTGCTGGATGCGGGTTCCTGGTTCGCGAAGGACGATCCCTTCGGCCGGATCGCGGCGGGGGAAGTCGGAGAGAAAGAGTTGTCCGCCTACCGCGGCGAGAAGCTCCCCACGTTGGACGAGGCCCTCCGGTTTACCCGCGATACCTCCTTCCCCGTCAACCTGGAGTTGAAACGCCTCCCTCCGCCGCTGAAAGGGTTTCCTGTTGTTGAACGTGTCCTGGCGATGATCGATGCCCTCGCGGTGGACCACGGGCTCGTAATCATCTCTTCCTTTCACCATGCGTTGCTGCGCGAGGTGCAGGATCGATCCCCCTCGATTGTTGTCCAGGCCCTGGTCGGCGATTCCGAAGCGGAGCCCCCGGACTGGGGGGGAGATCTGGAATTTGAGACGTACAACGTGCTGGACGTCCTGATAGACGAAGAACGGGTACGCCTAGCGACACAACGGGGGATCTCCCTGAATATCTTCACCGTAAATGAGGCGGGGGAGATGTTGCGATTCTCCCGGGCGGGTGCGGCAGGCCTCTTCACGGACTTTCCGCAACGGGCGGTAGAACTCCTGCGGTAGATGATCGAGATCTTTTTCAACCGTCGGTTCCGATGCGACACTTCACTTCAATACTTGCATTATCGTTGAGATTTTAGTAAGAAAACGTTAATCTTCTGTTATTGTCATCATTGGTGACCCTCCATGATCAAGACGGACGTCATTATTATCGGTGGTGGCTCCACGGGGTGCGGTATCGCGAGGGACCTGGCGCTCAGGGGCATCCCCCATTGCCTGATCGAGAAGGGAGATTTCGCTGCGGGGGCGACGGGTGCGTGCCACGGGCTGCTCCACAGCGGGGGCAGGTACGCGGTGAAGGACCCCGAGGCGGCGTCCGAGTGTATTGCTGAGAACATGATCCTCCGCAGGATCGGTAAAAAGTGCGTGGAGCAGACGGGGGGGCTGTTCGTGCGTCTCCCCGGCGACTCGAAGCGGTTCAGGGATACGTTCCTGAAGAAGTGCGAGGAGATAGGAATCACCACCGAGGAACTCTCCCCGAGCAGGGCGCTCGAGCTCGTTCCCGCATTGAATCCATCCCTGGAAGAGGCAATTCGGGTTCCCGACTGTTCCATCGATCCCTTCAGATTGTGCATGCTGAACATCACCTCATCCGAAAAGAGAGGCGGACGGATACTGACCCACCATCGCGTGACGGAGATTATCAAGGAACACGGACGGTGCGTCGGCGTCAAGGCCCAGGAGAACACCACCTCCGATGTCAAAGAGGTCCGGGGAAAGGTCATCATCAATGCCACGGGAGCGTGGGGGGATCAGGTGGCGCACCTGGCTGGGAGCAGCGTCCCGCTGACCCTGTCCAAGGGAAGTCTGATTGTCACGAATCACCGGATTACGAATATGGTCATCAATCGGCTGCGACCCGCTTCCGACGGGGATATCGTTGTCCCGAATGAGGCGGTCTGTCTTGCCGGGACAACCTCCATAACCGTCACCGATCCCGACCGGATCGGCGTCGATCCGGATGAGGTGGATATCATCGCCACCCAGGCTGAGCAGATGCTTCCGGATTTCGGCACGACACGCCTGATCAGGACCTATGCGGGAGTGCGCCCCCTGCTCAAGGCGGATGGCGGGGATGACAGAGCGATATCCCGGGGGTTCCGGGTCATAGATCATCAGAACGGAATGTTCAGTATCCTGGGAGGAAAGCTGACCACCTACCGCCTCATGGCGGAAAAGATGACCGACAGCATCATGGCGACCTTCGGTCTGAAAGCGAAGTGTCGGACGGCGGAGCTTCCCCTGGAGGGGCAGGAAGAACTGAGCGGGTACCCCCTTTCCAAACGGCTGAAAACCCTGGAGGGGATCGTGTGCGAGTGTGAACTGGTAACAGCGGATACCGTGGAGCGGGTCGCCGGCAGGGTCGGCACCAGGCATATCGGGGACATCCAGCACCGGACGCGGCTCGGGATGGGGCCCTGCCAGGGTGGATTCTGCACATACCGGGCGCTGGGGATCATGCAGGAAATGGGAAAAATGACGCCGGAAGAATCCATGCGGCTGCTCAGAGAATTTCTCCAGCGGAGATTCAAGGGGATCAAGCCCGCCCTCTGGGGAGACCAGCTCCGCGAAGAACAGCTGATAGAGAGCATCTACCTCGGCATCCTGAATATGGAGCAGGGACAATGAACACCCTATACGATGCCGTGATCATAGGCGGGGGAATATCGGGGATGATGGCGGCGATTACGCTCGCGGAAGCGGGGAAAAAGGTCGCGGTCGTTTCAAAGGGTGATCCCGTCTGTTGTTTTTCCACCGGGTGTATCGATCTCCTCGCAAATGGCGATGACCCCCTGCAGGCTATCGACTCGCTGCCGGAAAACCATCCCTATCACCTCGTCGGAAAGGAGACCGTTGAGAAGGCGCTGGAGCGGTTCCGGGGGATCATGACCGAAGGGGGGATGCCGTATGCAGGTGATGTACATGCCAACAGGAGGGTATTGACCTCCCTGGGAAGGTTCAAGATTACCTGTCTTGTCCCCGAGACGATGGAATTCGCCGACTTCGACCCTGGCGAATATATCCACATCATATCGTTTTACAAGATGAAGGATTTCTACCCGCAGTACATCACGTCGCGATACCCGAACGCCGGGTGCTCCGTATTCGACCCGGGGGTTATCACCACCGCGGGCATTGCCGAAAAGTTCGAAGACAAACAGTTTATTGAAGATTTTTTATCATGGCTGTGGGAGCTCGATATCCCCGAGGGGAGGATTGCCATGCCGGCCGTGCTGGGGAGGACCTTTGCCGGAGATGTGTACCGAGAGGTATCCGCCGGGTGCGAACGCAAGGTCTTTGAAATACCTACGCTGCCCCCCTCAATGCCGGGCCTGCGGCTCTTTACCATTCTGAAAAAGACTCTGGCGCACGAAGGGGTCGATCTCTACTGGGGACGGGGAATACACAGCGTTGAAAGGCTGAGCAATCAGGTTGAGGCCGTCACCCTTGCCGGCGCCGGGAGGGCCACCAGGGTGGAGGGAAGGGCGTTTATCCTCGCCACCGGTTCCTTTGTCAGCGGGGGTCTCCAGGCGTCGATGGACGCGGT
>JAFGSH010000057.1 GCA_016934695.1 Deltaproteobacteria bacterium | reverse complement strand
CTGCTTGCCCCTGCCAGTCCGATCAGGCCGGCCCCGAGGAGGAGCATGGTGCCCGGTTCGGGAACGGGGGCTGAACTCTGGGTGTCGGGGACCAGGACCCAGCCGCCCGCGTTGCCGTTGCCGATCGATGCAGTGGTGTCGGAGCCGAATTGCGTGTTGTACGCGTAGGCAAGAACACCGCCCTGGACTCCATCTTTTGCGTAGAAGTCACCCCACATAGGGGCCCTGTCGGATACAATGGTGATCGACTCCGTTGTCGAGGTCCCGTCCGTATCCCACTTCAGGCCGATGATCGAACCGGGCATGCCGGGATTCCCGGTACTGCTGCTGTATGTCCCGAGTGTATACCCGCCTGTTGTCCCGTCCAGGATGTTATCGAGAGTGAAGGTGCTCGACACCTCGAAGATCATATGACTGATGGCCTTTTCCACAGCGGAGAAGGTATAGTTATAGACCCATGAGTCCTCGATGTAACTGACATTCCAACTCAAGACCGCGTCACTCCAGCCATCTGTTCCGACCAGAGTAGTTCCCCCGGTAATGCTTCCCGTGTAGGTCGCCCAACTGCTGGTAGCGACGCACAAAGAAATAATCAAGGCAATGAATAGTTTTTTCATGATGCACCTCCGTGCTCTGCAATGAATCGTCGTTTTTCCCGTCTCCGGGGGGGCGATTCGTATTCTTTTCTTGGTGTCTAGGATGGCAGGAGGGGGGGGGATTGTAAATACTACTAAAGTAGGATTTTTGAGTGTTTTTGAAGGCTTTTGGTTATTTTTTCATGGAATTATTCCGGTAAACCGAAGATGACGCCAAAATTGTCGCAAAAAAAGACGCGCAGAAATGATACTCATAACTGGAGGGGTGGACTGGGAGAGTAAATAAATTGGAAATCAATCATTGTCACCTTTTATCGAGCCATTCGAAGACCTTTAGCCGGTCAGAGGGTGCGTTCTTCATCCGGGCTGACATGCGGTGCGATAAACGCGGCCGCAGCTCGACCTCTCTGTTCCATGGTTTTTCATCTCCCTTGTGCGGATGGCATTTACATCTATATGAATTTTCACAATTACGTGGATGAAGCATTTTTTCACATGAAGCAACAATCGTTTGAATTGAAATGATAAATTTTATGAACCATCCGAAATAATTTGATTCATGCTTCAAGAAAATGTATCTGTATTCGCGGAATATACTTTTGACGGGTAAGTTTTTTTATAGAGAAAGAGATTTTTGCGACCGTAATTCATCACACTATCACCATCACAGGGGGGTCATCATAATGACAGCCAGTGCGCGATTGGAGGAGTTATACGCGGAGCGAGGGAAGCGTGCCCGCGCGTTGCATGAGTCGGGAGAGAAGGTCATCGGATATCTCTGCACGTTTATTCCCGATGAGATCATCACCGCCTTCGGCATGGTTCCGTACCGTATCCAGGGGAGCCAGCGTGATCCGATCGATCAGGCGGATGCCTATATTGAGCCGATGGCCTGCCCCTTTGCCCGGAGTTGTTTCAACCTTGCCTTGGAGGGGCGGTACGATTTTCTTGACGGGTTTGTGGCGCCCCACAGCTGCGATACGATCGAGCGGATGTATCACATCTGGCGTCACAACAAGCCCTCTCCGTACAATCACCTCATGAATGTTCCCCACATGCTGGGTCCCGGTTCCACTGCCTTTTACCGGGACGAGTTGGCCTATTTCATCAAGACCTTGGAAGACTGGTCGGGGAAAAAGCTCGATCCGGAGAAACTGAGAGATGCGGTGAGGCTCTACAACCGTCGGCGTGCGCTCCTGCGGGAGTTGTACGAGCTGCGGAAATCGGATCCACCGCTGGTATCGGGCGTGGAGATCACGCGGGCCCTTGTGGCGGGGATGGGTATCCCGGCCGCGGAACATATCGAACTTCTCGAAGGGTACATTGCCGAGATCAAGGCCCGTTCGGCGCCGAAAGGGGGAAAACTTCCCCGCATCTTCATCTGGGGGAACGAGATCGACGACGACGCCTTCATCAGTTTGATCGAAGAGAACGGCGCCCGGGTGGTGATGGATGACCTGTGTACGGGGACCCGATTCTTCTGGGACGATGTCCCGGAGACGACTGACCCCCTGGACGGGATCGCCGAGCGGTACCTGGCCGTCCGCTGTCCCCGGAGCAACATCCCCCAGGAGGGCACCCGTGAAAAGGAACTGGAAAACCGCTACGGGCACATCAGGCGCTTTATCGGAGACTGGGGTGCCGACGGGGCGATCTTTTACATTGTGCGCTACTGTGACACCTGTGAGCTGGAGGGGCCCGATCTCAGGGAGTACCTGAACGGGCTGGATATCCCGGTTCTGATGATCGAGGACGACTACTCGACCTCGACGATCGGTCAGTTGCGGACCCGGGTCCAGGCCTTCCTGGAAATGCTGGTGTAAGGAGGATGCCCATGGAAACTCAAGAGAAGACCAAGACGACGGCGGTGAAGGGGACCAATACGGCCCGGAAGATACGGGGTCTGGTGAAGAACATCTATCAGTCGGCCCACGAGGCGAAGGCCCAGGGGAAGAAGGTGGCCTACTTCATGGTGGCATCCCAGTACGACGAGATCATCCGTGCCATGGACATCGTCCCCATGCCGACGGAGAACTATGCCGGTCTGTGCGCCGCCAAGCGCGAGATGGACCGGTTCCTTCTGAAGGCGGAAGAGGACGGTTACTCCCAGGTCCTGTGCAGCTATGCCCGGATCGGCCTCGGCTTCGACAGCCTGCGGAAGGAGGCGGGGCAGATACCGGAGAACTCCCCCGACGGAGGTATGCCCCTGCCCGACATGATGCTGGGGAGCAGCGCCGTCTGTGATCCCCGTTTCAAGTGGTACCAGGCGGCGGGACGGTTCCAGCATGTCCCCACCTACAGCATCGACTGCGTGGCACCGCCGCCCTATGCCGATCTGAACGCGGTGCGCGATTCCTACATCCGTTACCAGCGGGAACAGTTCCGGGGTCTGATCTCCTTTCTGGAAGAGCAGACGGGAAAGAGAATGGACCCGGAGCGCCTCTGGGAGACGATCCGTCTGGGGGACGAGGCGTGGCGCCTCTGGTACGAGATCGACCGGCTGCGCGTTGCCGTGCCCAGTCCCATGCCGGCGCAGGACCACTTCAGCATCATGGTCCCCGGTCACTACTATGCCGGGACCCAGACGGCGGTCGATTTTTACCAGGAGCTGTACGACGAAGTGAAGGAGAAGGCGGACAAGGGGATCGGGGTGATCCCGGAAGAGAAGTACCGTCTCCTGTACGGCGGCGGACTTCCCCCGTGGCATACGCTCTGGATCTTCAACTATTTTGAGAGCTTTGGTGCGGTCTTCGTGATCGAGAACGTCTACCGCGGGTACGATCCCGTGGAGGTTCCCTCTCACGTGAAGGACCCCGTCGACTACCTGGCCTGGCGGGCCTTCCTGCAGTATACACAACGCCACGAACGGGCCAAGGCAAACAGCGGGAACCCGACCGTGGAGCGTCTGCTGGGGTACATCACTGACTACAAGATCGACGGTGTCGTCTTTCACGCCTGCCGTTCCTGTCGTGCCACGACGGTGGGGCAGATACACATGAAGAACGTCCTGGGCGAGTACACGGACATCCCCATGATGCAGCTCGTTTCCGACATGGTGGACCTGAGAGACTATTCCGAGGCGCAGTGGAAGGCCCAGATCGGTGCCTTTATCGAGTCACTGGCCGGTAGACTATCCGGTTAGGTTACGAGAAGAGAGGGTGTGGATGTATTTTACCGGCATTGATATCGGTTCCACCATGACCAAAGTGGTCGTGGTGGATGAGCAGGAAACGATTCTCTCCTCGGTGATCGGTCCCACGGGTGCGGAGCACCGTCACCTCGCCCTGGCGGTGATGGACGAGGCCCTCGGGGAGGCCGGACTTCCCATTGACCGGATCGACTATATCGTGGCGACGGGGTACGGGCGGAT
>JAFGSH010000056.1 GCA_016934695.1 Deltaproteobacteria bacterium | reverse complement strand
TAACATCGATCACTGTGCCCGTACCTGACACGCCCCCACAGTCGCCGGTCTGGCGGCTTCCTTCGGTTCCGGGGCTATGACAAATTCCTTTGACGAGTTCAGCCGGGCGAAGATGTTCTTCTGCATCGGTACCAACATGATCGAGGCCCACCCCGTGGCGGCGACCTTCCTCAAGAACGCCGTGCGTAAAGGGGCCAAACTGATTGTGGTTGATCCGCGGAGACAGCCCCTGGTCGACTTTGCCACGCTCCATGTCCCCATCAAGGTGGGGTCCGATATCGCCTTCCTGAACGGGGTGATGAACGTCCTCATTACGGAAGACCTGTACGACAAAGAGTTTATATCGAACTGCTGTGTCGGGTTCGAGGAACTGAAGGAGAAAATCCTCGAATATCCGGTGTCACGGGCGGCGGAGGTGGCAGGTGTCTCCGAAGAGATGATCCGTGACGTGGCCCGCCGCCTGGCGGCCGCCGAATCCTGCATGCTCTGCTACACCCTGGGGATCACCGAACACACCTGCGGTAAGAACAACGTCATGTCCACGGCAAACCTCCAGATGCTCCTCGGGAACATGGGAAAAGAGTGCGGGGGTGTCAATCCCCTCCGCGGTCAGAACAACGTCCAGGGGGCCTGTGACATGGGCGCCCTCCCCAATGTCTTCCCCGGCTACCAGCAGGTCGCCAATGCCGATGCCCGTGCCAAGTTCGAAAAGGCATGGGGGGTGAAGAATCTCCCCGGCACAAACGGTCTCATGATTCCCCAGATGATGGAAGGGCTGAAGAGCGGTGCGGTGAAGGCCTTCTATATCTTCGGTGAGAACCTGGCGAACAGCGAACCCGATATCGCCAAAGTGGAAGAGGAACTCGCCGCGGCCGAATTCATCGTCTGCCAGGATATCTTCCCCACCGAGACGACGCGGTTCGCCGACGTGATCCTCCCGGCGGCCGCCTGGTGCGAAGACGACGGGACCTTCACGAACAGCGAGCGCCGGGTCAGCCGCGTGCGGAAGGTGAGCGAGCCCCCGGGAATCGCGAAACCCAACTGGTGGATCTTCAGAGAGATCGCGAAACGGATGGGGCACGAATGGGCCTCCGAAAGCTCACAGGAGATCTGGGACAATGAGGTCTCCGTCCTGGCCCCGGCCCTCTGCGGCATCAAATACCGGCGGATCGAGAACGACGGACTGCAGTGGCCATGCCCCGACGAGGAACATCCCGGCACCCCCTTCCTCCATCGGGAAGGGAAGTTCACCTGCGGTCTTGGTCAGTTCAATCCGGTGGACTGGACACCGCCGGCGGAGGTCCCCGACAAGGAATACCCCTTCGTCCTCAGTACGGGGAGACGGCTCTACCAATATCATACCCGGACACAGACCGGCCGGGCGGGTATGGATTATCTTCTCCCCGAGGAGACCGCCGACATATCGGCGGCCGACGCCAGGCGGCTCGGTATCGCCCACGAGGAGATGATCCGTGTCCGGTCGCGGCGCGGCGAGGTGAAGGTCAAGGCCAAGGTGACGGAGCAGGTTCCGCCCGGGATGGTCTGGATGGCATTCCATTTCCGCGAGGGGTGTGCGAACTGGCTCACCAACCCGGTATTCGACCCCGCCACGCAGACCGCCGAGTACAAGGCCTGCGCCGTGACGGTGGAAAAGCTGTAACAATAAGCAGATAAAAACAATAAAAGGAGACGGCCCTGAAGCCGTCTCCTTTTTTATTCAATCCCGCACTGCGGTCTTATTTTTGATATTCCTTACGCAGCCTCGATCTTCACCGCGCAGACCTTGTATTCGGGGATCTTCCCCACCGGGTCGAGCGCGGGGTTGGTCAGAAGATTCACCGCCGCCTCGCTGAAGTGGAAGTTCATGAAGATCGTCCCCTCCGGCGGGGTCTCGACCACGCTGGCCTTGACTTTGAGGCTCCCGCGCCGCGATGTGACGGTCACGAAATCTCCATCCTTGATGCCCAGCTTCCCGGCGTCTGCGGGGTTGATCTCCGCCAGGCTCTCTGGGTACCGCTCAATAAGACCCTTGCTCCTGCGGGTCATGGTCGCCGTGTGGAAGTGGTAGAGGACGCGCCCGGTGGTGAGGAAGAACGGATATTCCTTGTCCGGTACCTCTTCGGACGACCGGTACTCGATTGCGGAAAAGAGTCCCAGTCCCCGGGAGAACTTGTCCTTGTGCAGATATTTTGTCCCGGGATGCTCGGCCGTGGGGCAGGGCCACTGGATGCCTTCCTCTTCGATCCGCTCGTATGTGATTCCAGCGTAGCTGGGAGCGACCGTGTTGATCTCGTCCATGATCTCCTTGGGGGAGGGGTAACTCATGGCGTATCCCATCCGCGTCGACAGATCGGAGATGATCTGCCAGTCGGCCTTCGCCTCGCCGGGTGCATTGACGGCTTTGCGGATGCGCTGGACCCTCCGCTCCGTGTTGGAGAAGGTCCCGTCCTTTTCGGCGAAACAGGCGGAAGGGAGGACCACGTCGGCGAGCTGTCCCGTTTCGGTCAGGAAGATATCCTGGACGATGAGGAGGTCGAGATTCTTCAGCGCCGCCTCGACGTGGGAGAGATCGGGGTCCGAGATCATCGGATTCTCGCCCATGATATACAGGGCCTTGAGGTCTCCCCGATGAGCCGCGTCCATGATCTCCATGATCGTCATTCCCGGTGTGGCGGGAAGCGAAGCGTTCCAGGCCTGTTCGATCTTTGCCCGCGCTTCGTCATTGGCGACCTGCTGGTATGCCGGAAAGACATTGGGGAGTGCCCCCATGTCGCAGGCCCCCTGGACGTTGTTCTGGCCTCTGAGAGGATTGACGCCGCCCCCTTCGATGCCGACATTGCCGCACAGCATCGCCAGATTGGCACAGGACTTCACATTGTCGGTGCCGTGCGTGTGCTGGGTGATCCCCATGGCATACAGGATGGAAGCGCTTTTCGCCGCGGCATATATCCGGGCGGCTTTCCTGATGTCCTCGGCCGGTACGCCGGTGATCCCTGAGACATGCTCGGGGGTGTATTTCGCCAGGGCCTCTTTCAGCGCTTCGAACCCCTCGGTGCGCTCCGCCACATATTCCTTGGCGTAGAGGTCTTCTTCGATGATCACGTTCATCAGGCCGTTGAGGACGGCGACATTCGTGCCGGGCCTCGGGCGCAGCCAGATGGTGGCGTAATCAACCAGACCAATCTTCCGGGGATCGATCACGATCAGCTTGGCGCCGCGCCGGCGGACGGCCC
>JAFGSH010000055.1 GCA_016934695.1 Deltaproteobacteria bacterium | reverse complement strand
CCGACGAGGGCCGCCCCATAGATCGTTTTCGTGGCATTGATGCTGAAGCTGGCCTTGTTCGCTGAGTTCGTCACGGACTGACCGGAAGAGGCCGCTTCGTTAAACTCCACTCTGTTTGTCTCATCATAGGCGGTGCATTCCGTGAACCCCGGCACGGCATACGTTTCGTCTCCGTCCGCCGTGAAATCGTCTTCAAAGGGAACCACGTACCATGTCGTGATCTGAGTCGATCCATGCAGCAAGACATTCAGAAGATGATCCAGCCCTTCGTCTGTCATGACGTTAGGATTCCCCCGGCTCTCCCATTTTTTCTTCCCGTCCGGCCCGTAACATGCCACGTCCCATATCGATTGCATCAAGAGCGCGGCCAGAAGATTCTTTCTCCCCGTTATTTCGGCCTCTGTATTGACCCCGATCTTCATTCTATGTCCCATTGTTCACACTCCTTTATGTCAATTTTTCTTTCAGCAAGACACGAAACCGGATCGTTGCATCGACCGGCTCCAGTAAACTTATCGTTCCCAAGAACAGACCTTCGGCGGAAGAAATCATGACGAGCGAATAATCCTCCGCCAGGTGAAGCAGGGCATTCCATCGGGATTGATCGTACTTCGTTACGACCTCCCAGGTCCTGTCCCCATGCGAGAAGCCGCCGTCCGTGATGACGCATCCACCGTCAAGGGTCTGTGTCCGAGAAACCCGGCGGGATATGTCCTTGATCTTCGAGTCCGGGAGAAGAGGGACAACAACCGCTCCGTTGCTGTCCTGTACCGGCGAAGATATCCCGATCATTTCAAGCATGGATTAAACCCCCAACAAAAACTCAGCCCCGGTTGCGTTCGCCCTGATCTGTATCGCCTCCAGGATCTCCCACATGAAGGCTTCAAGATGCGGTTGCAGCCCGGACCCTTCAATCGATATCAAGGCGTCTCCCCGCTCCAGGGCCTCAACCTTCAACTGGTTCAATGCAATCTGCTGTTCGGTCAATCTCTTCTGTAGATCGAACTCTTCCCGTCTCCTGTCGTTCTCCTCTTCGATATAGCTTTCCAGGTCCATCCGCTGAGACAGACTGAGGTCCCCCCCGGCGAGCGTGTCCCAAAAGGACTGGAGCGTGTCCCCGGTGCTTTCGATCCCGACATTGACGGACTCAAACATCGACTTCCATTTTTCCGTTTCGGATCGAATGGTGGCCGTGGTTATTTCGGTCTGCGCCCTGATCAACTCCTGTTTAATCTTGACATCAAGCTCATGCGTTTTCGGAAGCTTCTCTTCCAGGGTCTGCTTCACTACTACCAGGGATGCTTCATCGACCTTGGCCGGAACCTGTGCTCCACCACTGGCCTTCAGGCCTGCATTAATGTCATCACAGGCACCCTTTACGACCTCCCACAGTTCTCCCATGTCCGTTTCGGTCTTCGCCGGGTCGACAATCTCCAAAGGAGGCATATCCGCTATTGCGGCGTGTATGTCCCCAAAGGCCGAGGGGACTTCTTCGATCGCTTCAGTCGCGTCCTGCGCCCCATAGGTCATTGCCGAAAAGGGATCGCCCAGGATGTTCAATTCAGAGATTGCTTCGTCGGTCGTCTCCGCCGCGTTCCCGAGACCGGCAAGAAAAACCATCGCGCCGCCGGCTGCGGCTCCAAACTTGTCTATGATCATCGCATCGGCCAGCCGATTCCCTGCGGCTTTCTGAGTTTCGGCGTCCCATTTGTTCGTCTTCTCTGTCATATTGACGAACATCTCAACGAGGGGGGATACCTGTTCAACAATGCCGGATGTGACATTGGTAAGGGTGGTGATCGTATCGACGACTTTCTGGATCGCCTGCGCCAGGTCCTCCGGCTTCGTCAGGTCCAGGTCCCCAAAGATCGCGTCATAAATACTCTTGAACGATCCCCCCAGGTTCCCGAGCGATTCCATAAGCCGGTCAAAGTCAACCTGCTCAAAGGCCTCCGGGATCGCTTCCGCTATCGCATGCAGATAATCCCCGATATCGACCCCGAAGGCGCGGAGCCTGTCAAATATCGGTGCAAAGGTCCCGTCCTTGACGACTTGCTGGAGGGCATGTTCAATGTCGGTCCCGCCTTCAATGGCCTCCTGTGCGGCCATGAGGAATTCGTTACCGATCGCTATGCCCAGGTTCTCGAACCCCGTCTTGAACCGATCAACTGCGACTTCCGCGCTTTCAAGTCTCTTCTTGACTTCCTCCGCTGCCGACCCCGCCGCACCCATGGCCGTTGCCGTGATCTCCGTCGTCTTGCTGAGGGCGTCAAAGATCTCCACCATGCGCCCGGCCTGGTGGATACCGACAAGCTGCTGCGTGACATAGAGCTTTTGATTCTGTTCCAGCCCCTGGAAGGCGGTGGCTACGTCAAAGAGGATATCCTTCCCGGAACGAAGAGCGCCGTTCGCGTCCGTCTGAGATACACCGATTGAGGACAGGGCCTCTCTGACCGGCTTGGAATCGTCGACCAGTTTGAGGAGGCCGGTCTTCAGGGCGGTTGCCGCTTCGTCTCCGGATCGAAAGACTTCGATGATCGGCGTGACGAGCCCGGCGGTCTCCTCCATCGAAAAACCCATGGTGCGGGCGATCGGGGAGATCGCCGCCATGCCGACCCCGAGTTCCCGGACATTGGTTGCGTAGTTGTTTGATACCTCGTTCAAGATATCGGTAAGACGGGTGGCGTCTCCCGCTGGGGCCTTGAATCCCTTCAGGGCTGCCACCAGGATCTCGCTCGCCTCAGCCGCTTCCAGGTCTCCGGCAATGACCAGGTCCAAGGAGTTCGCGGCGAGTGTCATGGCGCCGTCAAGATCGAACCCGGCCTGTTTGAAATTCGCCATTGCCCCGAGGATCGCCGTGCTGCTCACCCCGTAGGCGTCGGACAGTTCGAGGGCCTTCTGCTGTGCCTCCCCGAGCCGGTCCGATTCGTCCCCCAGGACCTTCAGGAGTTCAATGGAAGCGGATTGAAAATCTATCGACCTGTTAAGGGCATACAAAAGCCCTCCGGCCGCGAGGGCCGCGAGGGCGGCTTCGGTCTTAAGGACGTTCTCCCCCAGGACGGCGAAAGGGTGTGCTATTCCCTCGACAACGTCCCCGATTTTCCCGAGTGTCCCGGTTACATCACCTGCTACAGAGGAGACATTGTCAACGCCGTTGAAGATGATCGAAACTACTCTTTCGGCATCAGACGCCATGAATCCCCCTTCTTATTCCAGGACAGCTTCGGAGACGACATGCCACCCCTTCCAGCGATGGATCATGTCCGCGATGTGATCCGGGTTCTTTCCTTTCCAGTAGAAACCTTCAATGATTTCCGACCCGGCGATAAGCTTCCCTCCGATCTCGGAGCACACCCCCAGGCCGAGATTGATGTACTTTGCGAGAAAGGGCAGCGCGAGGAAGAGGGCCAAACGATGACCGGCATAGATCTTTCCTTCCAGGTTCTTGACCGCCCCCCACCCCTTCACGTAGGCTTCCGGGGTCATATTTTCGTGACGGCCAATCAGGACCTTCTTCCCTTTGTACGCCTCGTAAAAACCCCGGCGCTTGTTTGTCCACAGGGCCTCGTAACTGACGGCCTCTTCGAGGGAGATCCCCTCCCTGAAAGCCTTTTCCGCCCACTGGAGAATCTCTTGCTCATCAACCATTTTCCCGTGGGTGATAGCCCCCACGTGACTGTACTCAGCCTGATTATCTGAGGAGTGAACCTTCTCGACAAAGACAATGGCCCTCCCCAGGCACATGGGGTTCGCACTGCAAAATATATCCCCCGGCTGAAGCTTGATCATGTCGTCACCCCCCGGTATTGCTGTATGCGTTTCGTCCATCCCCACCCATAATCTTCGAGTGCGGGCTTTGAGTTGACGATTGCCGTGTATTGGATAAACTGGAACCCATTGAGGCAGATGAACAGGGCGCGAGGGTCCTTATCCCCCCACTTATTGAGGGCCGCAATGGTCTTCGGCCCGATCTTCCCGTCAACTTTCAGGCTCTCGCCCAGGTAGTTCAGGGCTTTTTGCGCTATGACCGCGGCAGTCCATTGCCCCATATTTACGGACGTGTCGAAGATCTCCCCGGCAATTTCGGGGTTCTCAACCTCTGACAGGGAAAGCAGATCCCAGAAGTCCTTGCGGAGTATGGCCTTGGCTTCATCTACGGTCAGTGAGGCGATATCAAGATCAGGGTATGACCTTTTCGATATCCCGTATTTTGTTTCTCCTCCGGGATCGTCGGGGTCATCGACGAACCCCTTTTCGATGTCCAGGGTTGCAGCAAATGCCGCTTCAAAGTATTTGTCCCGGTCCGCTTGCTTTGCTTTCGTTGACATCACAAGCCTCCTTTTATGTCAGTTTTATCCCCAGGGCTGCGATGGCACCGCCGACCACACCACCGGCAAACGCATACACCTTGTAAAGGAGAGTCTGCTTTTCCAGTTTCTTCAAACGTTCATTAAGACTCTGGAGGGTATTGAATATGTACCAGTCGCGTTGTTCAGGCGTTGCCTTCTCCCAGTCCTTTTCGGTAACCACCATAAACCCGTTGTTCATCGTTCCACCCTCAAGCTCTCAAAGTAGCGGCTCCATAGCTCGATCTCGTCAAGCGTCAGAAAGCCTTGCGGGAAAAGATCGGCCCTCGCCTCAAAGAGAAACCGCCTGTGCTGTTTGCAGAGTGCGAGGGATACGTGAACGTCCGGCCTCTGCCACAGGCGAGCTATTTTCCCGGCTCTTTCCCGAGTCCCGTCAAGACCAGTATCCGGTTGGTGAGGTGCGTGAAGATTTCGCCACTAAAGTTGGCTAGCTTTATGGCCGTTTCCTTCTGGATCATCGGATCGACTGAGGCGATTGTCAGCATCTCTAAACGCCTGACATATTCGCTGGGGGCCATTTCGGGCAGGTTCCCAGCCATCTCCTTTATGGCCTCGATACGCTCCTTTTTCTGACCATACGCAACCCCCTCAATCAGTTCGTTCCTCCGGTCATTTCGTTCTTTCGCTTCATTGACCACAAAGACCTCTTCACCTGTCAGATTCCGCACCTTCCAGACAGGCTCTTCCCCTTCTCCGAAAAAGTCCTTCAGCTTCGGAACCGGAACCGCCTCTTCTCTAAAAACGAAAGAGGTAGCCTGAAACTTTTCGACATCAAACCCCATCGTCTCCCCCTTAGCTGTCGAATTCGACGCTCTGGCTTTCCGCGGACAGCGTCACCACGGCTTGAATTTGATCCGCCGCCGGGAAGCTCCGCTTCAAACCGACCTTCCCCTGGGTAAGTGAGTAAGCGGCTTTGTTCTCGTCGGGGAAAAACTTGTGCGTCAGGATTTCGTTTTTCTCGGTGACCAAAAGGTCCTGAATGTTGTCGCTCATCAGGGCCGTGTAAGATCCCTGGCCGAGACTTTCAGAGACGGAAGCGATCGAACCCCGGTAGTACTCCTTTGAGGAGACGCTATGCGACATCTCGCAGGGAACGAAGTCAAAGACCTTCCCGAGATCCTGAAGCGTGGGCGCGTAGAACTGAATATAAACCCCCTTTGCGAGGTCTCCGGTATGGCTTGCGGGAAGCGCGGAGGCAAACTCGACATGGGCATTTTTCTTGGCCGACACCGATGCGGAGAGTCCGTCTCCCAGGTTGCTCACCGCGAAGATCGGATAATCGCTTCGCTCGACATGCTGACCAACCGCCTGGAAGATCTCAGTTGCCGCGATTGCTGCCGATGCCGCGGCGGTTACACGGACCTGCCCGATTTCGATACTCCCCACGGGAATATAAGGAGGTCCCCCGTTCGCGCCCCTCTCCTCGGAGAAGGTCGCTCCGGTTCCGTCGGTTCCCTCCACAACGGCAATAGCGC
This sequence comes from Deltaproteobacteria bacterium, assembly GCA_016934695.1. The sequence continues at coordinate 4,207 of JAFGSH010000055.1, read as the reverse complement.
CGGTATTGTCCACGGTGATCGAAGTGACATGAGCCACGTCTGAAGACGGCCTGGTGATCGTGGCCGTGGTTGCAGAAATCTCTTTCAGGACCCCGGCCAGGTAGCAGGTAAAGGCCGCTACGGTCACTTTGTTGTCGTCTGCATGGGGTGAAAGAACGTTCCTTCCGGTCACGACCCCGTCCGGCCTTACAACCGGCTCGTATCCCGACTTGCCGGAAAAGACGCCCCCGCCCGATATGGTGAAGACGGTTTGATCGCCTGAGTTCGTCATGGCGGCGAAATCATGAAATGTCCTTCCTCCCTCAATCTGAAGCTTTGCATTTTTCGCAGTAGGCATTGTTTCAATCCTCCTCTGTGATCTTATTGACTGTACGGGTCTCCGTTTTTCGTCTCGTACACAACGGTAAAGTCCCCATGGGTTCCGATAACGGTTTCCCCTTCTTCCGGGTATTCATCCGACCCGCCCCCGCTATATGCGAGATCTGAGATATATTCAGGGGTCCGGGTCCAGGAAGGAGCCGTCAGGCACTTGATGAGGTCCCCCAGGATTTTCTCCGACACCACGGACGGATTAACCGCACCGAATTCCGCAAAGGCCGTGATCTTGACCGGCATGGTGCATTTCGCTCTTCCGTATAACTGTTCCGTTACCTCCGGGAGCGGCCAGAGGACACAGCCCGGAAGTTCATCGGAATCAAGGGAACGACGCACCCGCAGGACATTTTCCCCGATGTCCGTGTTATATCCGGCTGAGACCTTGATCGTTGCCAGCCGGTCCATGATCTGACCGATGATCTTTTCCCGGATCGTGTCGCTCATTTCTTAGACCTCAGCAGTTCGTAGTCGATTTCGTGGGACAGGTTCTTGGTCATCCGTTCGTTAGCCTTCGCTTCGACCGTTTTCATGACCGACTCATTGGAAAAAATATCCGGGACCCGGGGTCCGTAGCGTTGCAGTATCTTAAGCCGCCCCACCATTTTGCCCCCCACCTTCTCCCGCCAGAAGACCCCCTCATGGCCGCTTTTCATGGTTGCAATGAAGGTGTGAGGAATTACCTTTCGGGTCCGCCCCTTCTTCACCAGAACGGACACCCCCTTCTTCGTCTTCCTGGTGGAAAAGGCGATCAGGGGAAGGGGTCTTCCCGTGCTCGATACCGCCCCCCGCAGATTTACGGTCGACGCTTTCTGAATCTTGAAGGTCCTATCCACGTACTTTTTCGTGGCCGTGATCTCGTTCCGGATCTCCGCGGAGGCGTCCGTCTTGACCCCGGACAGCGTCCGGTTTATTGCCCTGGCCGTCACCTTTGCCGCTCCGCACTTCACCGTTGAAAGGAGAAGGCATGCTCGGTTAAGCTGACTCTGATTGATCTCGACGTTGACCCTCACGATATTACCAACCTCACCGCCCGACCGTTGTTCTCCAGAATCGGCTCCTTCACGGTGTATGTGTTTCCCTTCACCGTGATTGAGTCTCCCCGTTGCGGGTCCACCCCCAGGTCCTCCAGGATTCCCTTGACCGTTCTCCCCAGGGCATAGACTTCAGCAGAATACGCCGACGGCTGCATGAGCGTGTTTTCATCATAGAAAACCTTCCACGGTATCGGGTCCCCTCCCTGGGGGGAGTAAACGGCCTCCTGGACACTGTCCGACTGTCCATAGAGGCCGTCCATTATTGCCCGGAGGGCTATGGTGAAAGCATCAGCCATCCCCCACCTCTCACGTATGGATGTTGCTGAAGAGGTACATACAGGCAGCCGCGATGTCGCTCACAACGGTCCCCGAATCATCGTAGGAGCGAATGTAAGCCTCATCCACGTTGTGGCGGACCCGGTACACGTCACTCCGGATGGTCTCATCCCGGTACTCCTCAACGATCGCATTGTCCTTGCTGTCTTCGGTCCAGAGGAATGTGCGCCCGACGCAGGGCTGTGTGAGGTCCATACCGCTGCCGATCTTGACAAGGGCCGCGTATTCCTTGTCCCAAAGATCCGCGATTGAAGCGGTCTTTTTCTTCTTCGCGGAGTTGTAAATGCTCCCCCCTATAAGAACCCGAGGAACATCGAAGACGGCGGCCAACTGATCGCTGGTCATTCGATTGATGTCAATTCCGGGGAAGGTGTATTTCAGACGGTTGACGATCTGATCACACTCCTTCAGGTTCTGATACGTGGTGTACGAGATGACCAAGGCGTCGGGGAGCATCCCGCACTGAGTACGGAAAGCGCTTCGCCCATCGTTCACGTCAGAGATCGGCGTTGCGCTTCCCCCGGTGTCCCACTCGGTTGAAACGGCATGGGGCGTAAAGGCGGAAGCGTTGAATATCTTATCCGCGACCCTCTTTTCCTGGCCGCGGAGGATATGATTCATCGCCCTCTTGGTTGCGATGAAATCCGCCGTGCCGGGGGATTCCTGATTAAACAGGCTTCGCTCAGTGTCGTCGATAGGCTCTTCCCACCCTTTTTCCGCGGTGCTGAACTTGCCCCGTTCGTACTCCCAATCACCCCGGTTGTACTTGCCCCGCGGGGCGCGGGACACGTCCGGAATATTCATCAGCACTTCCTTGGGGATGACGGGATACGTGGCGGACTGTTTCGAGGTCGGGAAGAGGGGCATGATCTCCAGGCCGATAAACCCCATCGTGTCCCCTTCCAAAAATTCCATGACCGCAACCCCCAGATCAGGGCGGTAAATCGCGGCGTCGCTTGCAGTTCTCATTGTGTATTACCTCCTTTTCGTATCGTTCTTACACGGTGGACAGCGAGCAGCCGTCATTGACGAGCACGCGCCACACCAGGCCAGCCGCCACCTGCACGGCAGTCAGGACAATCGTGTCTCCGGCGTCGTCCAGGGTGATCGTGTTGTTACCCGCCTGGTTGATTGCAGCCGCGACAGTGACCACGCAATCGCCACCATCTACATCAAGCGACAGGGCCAGGGTGATACCGGCAACCCCGGGAACAGCCAGGGTCCGGGTTTCAGCGTCCACGGTCGTAATAGCCACGGACCCGGATCTGGTTACCGGAATGGCTCCGGCGTCTCCGGGATCGGCAACGGCCACCGGCGCTTTGGGAAGGATCTCCTGCAACGCCCCCTCAACAGTCGATTGAGACGTATACCCCCCGCTATCGGCAATGGAGACCGTTGCGGCGGTTGTCGATTTCACGTTCCAGGGAGCAACTTCAATAATCGCGTCATCCTCCCCCGTCTCCATGGCTATCCCCTGGGCGGTCCCGCTTGCAGCATCGGATACCTTCCCGTCAGCCGCTCCATAAAGAACCGTTCCCCGGGCGATCTCCGAGTCAACAACGCACTCGATCTCGAAGGTCCCGGGGTAGTTGTTCAGTTTGACCGCGATGGGATCTCCGCTATCTACGGCGTATCTCGTTACACCGATCCAGTCTTCACCGGCATCGGCATAGACCAATTCCGGAGGGGTCGAAGTAGTGCCGCTTTTGATCTTGACCCTCCTCTTGGCCTCCAGATCTTCCCCCGCGGTGAAAGTCTTGATTCCTTCATTCTCCATGATTGGTTACCTCCTTTGAGTCCGCCTGGTTAGGCGTTAAACTTCTTGATGTATTCCCGATGGGCTTCCGGGTGCGACTTCATGACGGCCTGCATCGCAACCGTCTTCGACACATTCCGGGCCACAACGTACTCGTCGACAAGGGCCATAAAGTCCTTCCCGCTTTCCGTTCCGGGAGGGTTTCCGGCCCCGGGATTCTCCGCGGCCGCACCCTTCAGCGCGGCCAGTATCTCCGCCTTGCCTGTGACTTCACCCGAAGGCTGTTCCTGTTTCCCCATTGCGGCCATGACCGCCTTGAACGCATCGGGGGTGATTCCCTGATCAGCGACGGCGCGGAGTTTCTTTTCCGCCTCCTCGCCGAACTGAATGGCAACGAGCCCGAGGATCCGCTCCCGTTCGAAGGTAAAAGCCTCCGTCTTGATCTTTTCCTGATCAATCGTCTTTGCCCCCTCTTTCCGGAGCGCATCCGCGAGGGCCGGATACGCCGCCGCAAGCTGCTCTACCGTCGTGATAGAGGTGAGCTGTTCCTGTTTGTCACTCATGACAAGCTCCTTTCCGGGGGCCTCCCCCCTTGGTTTTGGTGCTATGTATCGACGCCCCTCCCCTCCTATCAGGGAAAGCGCCGTATCAATGGCCGTCTGGATGGTACCGGTGGCATCGGCAAGCCCGGCTTCCACCGCCTGGG